>NZ_JBHJTF010000031.1:0-58963 GCF_042267565.1 Lysinibacillus sp. NPDC056232
CAGCGTTCGTCCTGAGCCAGGATCAAACTCTCCATAAAAAGAAATTTGATTAGCTCAAATTGTTTTGCTGGCATCATGTTTGATGTCCAAAATTTCGTTTCGTTCACCAACTCAAGGTTAGCTAGTAAAAACTTTATTGATTACGTTTTGCTTGTTCAGTTTTCAAGGTTCATTAATCTTTGTTTTAAGTGTCACCTCTTGGCGACTCACTAATAATATCAAGAATCTAAAACTATGTCAACACTTTCTCAAAAAAAATTAAAAGTCTTTTAAAATCTATTGTTCTTCTTCTAAACCACTTTGTTCAGAAGATTAGTTAGCCTTAAATCAGCATTCATCTCACCACCTATAGATGTGGGAGACTTCTGTAGCTGACACTTTGCTTTCGCTACAAAAGACATTTGTAACTGTCGTTTCACTTACGTTACATAAAACATTTGCTGAAAGAAGTGAAATCATTTCGAAGATATCAATTTTCTCGTACTTAGCTAGAGGTTGAAATCTTTGTTGATACTTTGGTTTTATCACCTAAATATAATTTATCGATCGAATTAAAAATAAAAAAGGCGAACGCCAATGTTAATGGGTTGCCTTTCAACTATTATAAATTTGTTATAATACGTGAAATATAGAAGGTACGATTTTTACCTAAATCAAATATCTCCCCTGTGTGGCTTAATTTGATAAGTGGTCGAGTTGGTGCAAATTTATTTACAAACATCACTTCGCCTTGTTCCAGATTAGATAGTTCAACAATTGTCCCTATAGGAAGGTCAGCAACAATATCTATCAATGCACGAACTACTTTAATATCGAACTTCCCAAACTCAGATTCATGAATCATCTCTATAACTTTAAATGAAGATTGCTTTGTTCTATACACTCGCTCACATGTCATTGCATGGAATACATCTGCAACAGCGATAATTTGAGCGAAAGTAGAAATATTGGCGATTTTTTCCCCTTTCGGATAGCCACTACCGTTTAAACGCTCATGGTGCTGGAAAATAGCCTCTTTCATTGTATCCTTTAAGATTGTTACATCTTTGACCATATTATAGCTATAAATCGGATGCTTATAAATTTCATCAAACTCCTGCTCTGTTAAGGTTGTTTTTTTATCGCGGATACGCGGATGAACTTTTGCCATTCCACAATCAGCTAATAACCCTCCAATCGCAACTTGAATCGTAATTCCTTTATCATAGCCTAGTTTTTGTGCAATCACTGAAGAAATCAATGCTGTTGCTACACAATGATGGTACAAATAGTCTTTTGGATTTGAATACTCATTTAAATCAAAAATTATTGCACGATCTTCTAAAACCATTTCTAATAATGGCAAAATAATTTTACGTGCTTTCGCAATATCTACCTTTGCACCAGCTTCCCAATTTTTAAATTCCTTTTTAAATTGTTCAACAGAATTATCATAAATCCTTCTAAAAGTCGGTATAGACTCTATTGGAACAACTAAATCTGTTTCCTTTACTTCTGGTTGAGCCTCTACACCTTCTTTATAAACAGGGACTCTCGAAATATTAAAAGCAAAAAAAACTTGTAAATGCTCGTGGGAAATTATTGTGTTTTTAAAAATTATTGGATGTTGTGTATTAGCAAAAATATCTTCGGAAATTACTTTACCAACGCGTAACTCTGAAATCGGGACATGTATAGTTTCCACGCAATTAACTCCTCTTCACTATTTCACTTGCATAAATATAAGGATCAATTATGCCTCGGCATAATTCCGTTGCCACAGGACATGGCGTTTTTAGACTGAGTTCCTCTTTTTCAGTGGGTGTTTGGACATCCGCTGAAGGAAGTTAAATTTATTTTATCATGGAATTCAAAATAATTACTTATTTTTCATGATTTATGCTAAAAAAAACCGATGAACAGCAACATTAGCTGTCGTCATCGGCCTTTTTATTATTCCTCTACTTGGTCATTTTCCTCAATCGATTCTTCTTCGTTCAATTCTTCTTCGATTGATTCTTCTTCTTTTTCAACCTTCGCTACAGTTGCAACAAGCTCTTCATCGCTTAAACGAATTAAACGAACTCCCTGTGTACTACGACCAATTAATGAAATATCATTCACATCCATACGGATTAGCATGCCGTTAATTGTGATCAGCATTAAATCTTCCGAGCCATCAACAGTTTTTACAGCTACCATTGGACCGTTTTTATCAGTGATTTGAATTGTTTTTAATCCAACACCACCACGGCTCTGTAAACGATATTCCTCTTCAGAAGTACGTTTACCGTAACCTTTTGCTGTAACAACTAAAATTTCCTGCCCTGGTTCAACGATTTCCATACCAACTACTTCGTCACCATCACGTAGTTTAATACCTCGTACACCACCTGCAGTACGGCCCATTGAACGAATATCATCCTCTTGGAAACGTACAAGCATGCCATCACGAGTACCGATAATCACTTGTTTCTCGCCATCTGTTAAACGAACAGAAATGAGATCATCATCTTCTCGCAAACTTATAGCTATTAAGCCGTTTGTTCGGATATTAGCAAATTGAGATACTGGTGTACGCTTTGTAATACCTGTTTTAGTAGTGAAGATAAAGTATGCATCTTCATCAAATGAACCTACACGGATCATTGCTGTTACTTTTTCACCTTTATCAATATTGAGTAAGTTAACAATCGGTAATCCTTTCGCTGTACGACCAAATTCCGGGATCTCATAACCTTTTGCTCTAAACACTTTCCCTTTTGAAGTGAAGAATAAAATTGTATCGTGTGTAGATGTATTCATAAGATGCTCTACAAAATCATCTTCATTTGTGCCCATACCTTGTACACCACGACCGCCACGTTTTTGACTGCGATATGTATTCGCAGCTAAACGTTTGACATAACCATTGTGCGTTAAAGTTACAACTGAATTTTCGACTGGGATTAAATCCTCGTCCTCAATCATTTCTAAACCGCCAGAAGTAATTTCAGTACGACGTTTATCGTTAAAGCGTTCTTTTAGTTCTAATATTTCAGTACGAATAATATCAATAATTTTAGCCTCATCCGCTAAAATTGCTTTTAATTCAGCAATTAAAATTTGAAGTTCTTGATACTCTGCTTCAATTTTTTCACGCTCTAATCCACTTAAACGAACTAAACGCATATCTAAAATTGCCTGTGCTTGACGTTCAGATAAATTGAATCGTTCCATTAATTGAGGTTTCGCTTCATCACCACTACGTGAACCACGAATAATAGCAATAATTTCATCGATATGATCAAGGGCAATACGTAAGCCCTCTAAAATATGTGCACGATCTTCCGCTTTTCTTAATTCAAATTCCGTACGACGACGAATAATAACCTTTTGGTGCTCTAAATAATGATACAGCATTTCTTTTAAGCCCATTACTTTAGGTTGACCATTTACTAATGACAGCATATTAATACCGAAGCTCGACTGCATGGCTGTTTGTTTATATAAATTATTTAAAACTACATTAGCATTTGCATCTTTACGAACTTCAATGACTACTCGCATACCACGTCGGTCAGATTCATCACGTAGGTTTGTTATACCATCAATTTTTTTATCGCGTACAAGCTCTGCTATTTTTTCAATAAGCTTAGCTTTATTTACTTGGTATGGTAATTCATGAATAAGAATTGTTTCTCTACCATTTGATTTTTGTTCAATCTCTACCTTTGCGCGAATAATGATGGAGCCACGACCTGTTTCGTAAGCACGGCGAATACCGCTACGACCTAAAATTAGTCCACCCGTTGGGAAATCAGGTCCTGGGATGATTTCCATCAATTCTTCTGTTGTGATAGCTGGATTTTCTGAAAGTGCTATCACTGCATCTATCGTCTCCCCAAGTTGATGTGGCGGAATATTTGTCGCCATACCAACCGCAATTCCTGCCGCCCCATTTACTAATAAGTTTGGATAACGACTAGGAAGGACAATAGGTTCCTTTTCTGAACCATCATAGTTATCTGTATAGTCAATTGTGTCTTTATTAATATCACGAAGCATTTCCATTGCAATACGAGACATACGTGATTCTGTATAACGCATCGCTGCCGCTCCGTCACCGTCGACAGATCCAAAGTTACCATGACCATCGACTAGCATGTAACGATAGCTGAAGTCTTGCGCCATACGTACCATTGCATCATAAATGGATGAGTCACCATGTGGGTGGTATTTACCCATTACGTCCCCAACAATACGTGCTGATTTTTTGTACGCTTTATCTGCTGTATTCCCTAGCTCTTGCATACCATATAAAATACGGCGATGTACAGGCTTTAACCCATCTCGTACGTCTGGTAATGCACGAGAAACGATTACACTCATCGCATAATCGAGGAAGGATGTTTCAATTTCTTTTGTTATATTAACTCCTTTAACACCGGAGCGTTCTTGTTCTGACAAAGTGTAGACCTCCTCTCAAGAAAAATTAAATATCTAAATTAGCGTATACAGCATTTTCTTCGATAAATTGACGACGAGGTTCAACTTCATCGCCCATTAAACGCTCAAATGCTTGGTTTGCATTAATTGCATCATCTAATTCTACTTGTAACAATGTGCGGTGCTCAGGATCCATTGTTGTTTCCCAAAGCTGCTCTGCATTCATTTCCCCAAGACCTTTGTATCGTTGTACATTTGGTTTTGGCATTTTCGGTAACCGTTCTAAAATTTCTTGAAGAGTAACATCATCATAGCAATACTCAACATGTTTACCTTGCTTAACTTGATAAAGAGGTGGCTGTGCAATATAAATATAACCTGCCTCTAAGAGAGGTCGAAGGAAACGGAAGAAGAATGTTAAGAGTAATGTGCGGATGTGCGCACCATCAACATCGGCATCTGTCATAATAACGATTTTATGATAACGAGCCTTTTCTAAAGTAAACTCTTCACCAATACCTGTTCCAAATGCTGTAATCATTGCACGGATTTCTGCATTCGATAAAATTTTATCTAAACGTGCTTTTTCAACGTTAAGAATTTTACCACGTAACGGTAAGATTGCTTGGAAGTGTCGGTCACGTCCAGATTTTGCTGACCCACCGGCAGAATCACCCTCAACGATATAAATTTCACATTCAGATGGATTTGTTGATGAACAGTCAGCTAATTTACCTGGCAGACTTGATACTTCAAGTGCATTTTTACGACGTGTAAATTCACGTGCTTTTTTAGCGGCGACACGTGCACGAGCAGCCATTAAACCTTTTTCTACAACTTTACGAGCGACAGTTGGATTTTCTAACATAAATCGCTCAAAACCATCTGAGAATAAGGAGTT
Organism: Lysinibacillus sp. NPDC056232; assembly: GCF_042267565.1. Lineage (NCBI taxonomy): Bacteria > Bacillati > Bacillota > Bacilli > Caryophanales > Bacillaceae > Lysinibacillus > Lysinibacillus sp. NPDC056232. The sequence continues at coordinate 5,309 of NZ_JBHJTF010000031.1, forward strand.
AGTAATTTGGCTAACTTCAGAGTTACCAAGCTTTGTTTTTGTTTGTCCTTCAAATTGTGGATCAGGATGCTTAACTGAAACAATAGCTGTTAACCCTTCACGAACATCCTCACCAGTAAGGTTTGCATCTGATTCTTTTAATAGTCCATTTTTTCGTGCGTAATCATTAATAACACGTGTTAGAGCCGTTTTAAAACCAGACTCATGTGTACCGCCTTCATACGTATTAATGTTATTAGCAAATGAAAAAATGTTAGAAGAGAATCCAGCATTATATTGCATAGCAATTTCAACTGAAATACCATCCTTTTCCCCAAGAACATCAATTGGTTCATGGATAGGCTCTTTAGATTGATTCAAATGCTCAACATACGAACGAATACCACCTTCATAATGATACGTAGTAGAACGTTCTTCACCTTCGCGTTCATCAGCAATTGTAATCTTGATACCACGATTCAAATAAGCTAATTCACGAATACGATGTGCTAAAATGTCATATTCATAAACAGTTGTTTCTTTAAATATTTCAGGGTCTGCTTTAAAACGTGTAGTTGTTCCGTTACGATCTGAATCACCGATAACCATTAACTCTTGAACAGTTCTTCCACGTTCAAATTTAATTTCATGAATATGACCCTCACGATGAACTTGAACGATCGTCTCAATTGATAGAGCATTTACAACAGATGCCCCTACACCATGAAGACCGCCAGAAACTTTGTATCCTCCACCGCCGAACTTACCTCCAGCATGGAGCACTGTCATAATAACCTCAACAGCAGGCTTACCCATCTTCTCTTGAATACTTACCGGAATACCTCGACCATTGTCCTCTACACGAATCCAATTGTCTTGTTCTATCGTTACTTTTATATCTGTACAAAAGCCTGCAAGTGCCTCATCGATACTATTATCAACAATTTCCCATACTAAATGGTGAAGCCCTTTAGAGCTTGTTGAACCGATATACATCCCTGGTCTTTTACGTACAGCTTCTAACCCTTCTAATACCTGTATCTGATCAGCTTCATAAGCTTGATTTTGTAAACCTTCGTTCTCTATAGCCACGGCTTTCATCTACTCCTTCATAACATCATTGTGTGTAAATGAATGAACAGTCAACCGAGCTGACTATTACCATTCTTTTGTAATCTAAAAAACTCCCCGGGCTAACTTTCTTCAATCGCTCCTTGTTTCACGTGAAACAGCTGTGCATGTTCCATCGTTTCATGATGAATTCCATCAACACTTGTAGTCGTAACAAAGGTTTGAACTTCACCTTGAATGGTGTTTAATAAATGCGATTGACGATAATCATCGAGTTCCGACAATACATCATCTAAAAGTAGTATGGGTGTTTCATTTGTTTCTTGTTTAATTAACTCGATTTCAGCAAGTTTTAATGAAAGAGCGGTTGTACGTTGTTGTCCTTGTGAACCGTATGTCTGAACATCATAGTCATTTACCAAAAATTGCAAATCATCTCGGTGTGGACCAACTAGTGTTACACCTCGATCAAATTCACGGTCCTTAGCTTCTATTAGCTTTTTATGCAAAAAGCCTTCAATTTCACTAGAAGTATGTTCTTTTTCAATACCAGCTACTGTGCGGTATTTAATAGCTAACGTTTCTTTCCCTTGTGAAATACCTGCGTGAATTGGCTCTGCCCACTCCTGCAATAAATCCATGAATTGAAATCTTTTTCGAATAATTTGGGTAGCTGCGTGAATATATTGTTCATTATAAACTTCGTACATCACGTCATCTGGCATTTTTTTACCTTGATTCATTTTTAAAAAATGGTTACGTTGCTTTAAAATTTTTTGAAAGGTTAATAAATCATGCAAATAAACAGGCGAAATTTGCCCAATCTCCATATCAATAAAACGTCGTCGTAATTGCGGACTCCCCTTTACGACATTTAAATCTTCAGGTGCAAACATAACGACATTCATTTGGCCAATATAATGACTGAGGCGGCTTTGTTCTATATGATTTATCCTACCTTTTTTGCCTTTTTTCGTAATCGTAAGCTCAATCGGTAAAATACCATGCCTTTTTTGAACGGCCCCTTCTATTTTACCATAGTCTGAATCCCAACGTATTAATTCTTTATCGTTCGTCGTTCGATGGGATTTAGCCATTGCCAATACGTAAATAGATTCCATAACATTTGTTTTCCCTTGTGCATTTTCACCAATGAAAACATTAATTTTTGGAGAAAAGTTTAATGCTAAGTCATCATAGTTACGGTAATTTGTAAGTTTTAACTGCTCTATCTGCATAATCTACTGTCCAGTTGTGCCAACGATACGAAATCGACCACATCCAGGAATATTTACAATGTCACCATCACGTAGTTTACGACCGCGGCGGTCATCTATTTCTCCATTTACATAAACATCATTTTCATGTAAAAACCACTTTGCCATGCCACCAGAGCTTATAGCATCGGTTATTTTTAAAAGCTGTCCTAATGTGACAAATTCCACATCAATTTTAATGTCCTTCATAGCTGAGTTCCCCTCCAAATACAGACTGTCTATCTCTCTATCATACCTAAAATTCCGCCATAAGTAAAAAAAGATAGCCGCAGCTAGCGACTATCAGAACGATTTTCAAAGTATTTAGAGCTTGAAATTATGAGTATATTCTCTCCAACAAAAACTGTTTGAATTTTAATAAGTTCGTACAGGTAAAATCAACTGTAAAATTGCATCGTCATGAACAGAACGCAAAATAAACGGTCTCATTGCTCCTGTGAATTGAATGACTACTTCTTGACCATCTATTGCTTTTAGTGCTTCCATCATGTACTTCGCACTGAAAGAAATCTTTAAGTTCTCCCCTTCTAATGACTCAACAGGAATTTCTTCTTGGACCTTACCGATTTCTGGAGAATTAGAAGAAACTTCAACAGATTGATTATCGAAAATCTCAAAACGTACAACATTATTACGGTCACCACGAGCAACAAGAGATGCACGATCAATTGCTTGTAATAACGATTTACCGTTAATCGTTAGATTTGTTTGATACTCTTCTGGGATTAGACGTGTTGTATCTGGGTAATTACCTTCAAGTAAACGAGAGAAAAATAATACTTCTCCAGTTTTAAATAACACTTGCTGGCTTGTAATAACGATTTGTACAAGATTTGTTGAATCCTCTAAAACTTTATTTAACTCATTTAAACTTTTACCAGGAATTACAACACTATGTTCAACCTCAGGTAAATTTTCCAGTTGAACTTTGCGTCTTGCCAAACGGTGGCTATCTGTTGCAACACAGATTAATGCTTCATTTTTTATCTGCCAGTTTACACCTGTCAACACCGGTCTACTTTCTGAAGTGGCAACAGCAAATACTGTTTCACGGATAATTGACTTTAATAGATCTGCAGGAATAGTAAATTTTTGATCCTCTGTTAATTCGGGTAATAAAGGATATTCAGCAGCATCTGAGCCAATTAAGTGGAATTCAGATTTACCTGAACGAATATGAGTCTGGAAACCAGTTGTTACTTGAATTTCAACCTCATTTGTTGGTAATTTACGTACAATTTCATTAAACATACGAGCTTGTACAACAATAGATCCTGTTTCTGTAATATGAATTATTTGTTGACCATCTTCTTCAACTGGAATAAATGTTTGTATAGTGATATCAGCGTCACTACCTGTTAAACGAATACCCTCAGATGTTACATCGATTTTAATCCCCGTTAAAATTGGAATAGTTGTTTTAGAACTTACGGCTTTCATGACATCATTTAAACCCTCTAATAAACGGTCACGTAAAATATTAAATTTCATTCGTTTTCCCTCACATATTTATATTATTTATTTATATAAAATAAAAAAGATATAGTAATAGGTCCTGTGGATTTGTGGATAAGTGGTTTAAAGTGAATAAAATCAGTCTATCCACATGTAGATAGACTGTGTATAAGTTTGTGTTTAAACGTTGGTGTTGTCCACAGCATTATTTCCCTAGCATGCTTCGAATTTGTTTAATATCTTGTTGAAGCTGAACGTCATTTTTCGACAAAGAAGATATTTTTTCGTGAGCATGGATCACAGTAGTATGGTCACGTCCACCAAATTCTTCGCCAATTTTCGGCAGCGAAAAATCTGTTAATTCGCGAGATAAATACATCGCGACCTGACGTGGAAAGGCAATTAACTTTGTACGTTTTTTCGCGGAAAAATCCTCTAAACGAATGTTAAAGTGCTCTCCTACTGCATTTTGAATGTCTAGTATAGTGACAGTTCTTGGCTTCGAATTAGGAATAATATCCTTTAATGCTTCAGCAGCCAAAGTCGCATTAATATCCTTGTTAACAAGTGATGAATAGGCAACGACGCGAATAAGCGCACCTTCAAGCTCCCGGATATTGGAGTCAATCTGGTTCGCAATATAGAGCATGACTTCATTTGGCACTTCTAGACCATCAGCCTTTGCTTTTTTTCGAAGAATGGCGATACGAGTTTCCAAATCAGGAGGCGCAATATCTGTAATTAGTCCCCATTCGAATCGAGAACGTAAACGATCTTCCAATGTCGGAATTTCCTTAGGAGGACGGTCACTGGAAATAACAATTTGTTTCGATTCTTCATGCAATGTATTAAAAGTGTGGAAAAATTCTTCTTGAGTTGATTCTTTTCCAGCTAGAAATTGAATATCATCAATTAGCAGTACATCTACATTGCGATATTTATTGCGGAAATCAAGTGCCTTATTATCTCGAATTGAGTTAATAAATTCATTTGTAAATTTTTCAGATGATAAATAGACTACCTTTGCATTTGGATTGTGTTCCAATACATAATGACCAATCGCGTGCATTAAGTGTGTTTTGCCAAGCCCTACTCCCCCATAGATAAAGAACGGGTTATAAGCCTTCGCAGGTGCTTCTGCAACAGCTAGCGAGGCAGCATGTGCAAAGCGGTTACCAGAGCCAATAACAAACGTATCAAAAGTATACTTCGGGTTTAACATACCTGGTGAAATATCATGGTGATCGTCATTTTTTGCTTGGATAATCGGCGCTGGTAAATCGAAATCGTCCGAATCCTGGTTTTTTTGAACAACAAACTTAATAAGCAAGTCTTCGCCTGTAAGCTCCGTTAATATACCTGTAATCAAATGAATATAATGATTTTCAAGCCAGTCTCGAGCAAACGAATTTGGCGCAGCAATTGTCACAGTAGAACCACTACCATTGTAGGAAAGTAGTTTAGTAGACTTTAGCCACGTTTCGAAGCTTGGTTTAGAAATTTTTTGTTCAACTTGAGCCAGGACATTATTCCATAGTTCTTCTAAATGTTCCAAGCTGCTAATCTCCTTTACAGTTCAATACAATTAAAAAAGCGCATTTATAGAAACGGTAAATACGTTCATTTTACAACTAATCCACAAACTCACAAGTTGTGGATAAAAGTTAACCAAAGGCTGTGATAAAAATTATCCACAGCATATTAACAGTTGTGGATAAAATAATAAGTAATTTCAGTTTTCAACAAAGTGAAGCACAGATATCGTATCAGAAAAACAAAGCTATTTCAATAGTTTGCGAAACTTATCCACATACCTTTTATTTATGCACTTCCAAGTTGTCCACAAGGTCTGCTTATGTGAAAAAGGTGTAGATAAGTGTTGTGGATAAAAAATAATGCAAAAATTACTATACACAACTCTGTGTAAAAAAAACAAGTATTCTGTGGATAATTTATTTTATTCAGGAGAAGAGGATCGTAGGTATAGATAGGCATAGATTTGCTTAAATATATAAATTTATAAAAGTCATTGACAAAATAACTAGTTACTTTATATAATATTCAGGTCTGTATGTTGAAAAATTCAACTCATTCAGGAGGTGTCTATATAAATGAAACGTACTTACCAACCAAAGAAACGTAAGCACAGCAAAGTTCACGGTTTCCGCGCACGTATGAGCACGAAAAACGGTCGCAAAGTTCTTGCTGCTCGTCGTCGTAAAGGAAGAAAAGTATTATCAGCATAAAATAAGTCCACTGAGACACATCAGTGGTCTTTTTTTTCTTTATTTTTGGTAAACCTAGAAATGAGGATCAAAGGATAATTATCGAGTAGCAGGTGAAAGTAATGAAAAAACGCCAACGAGTGAAAAAAAATGATGATTTTCAAAAGGTGTTTAAGAAGGGTAAATCTTTCGCTAACCGTCAGTTTGTCGTATATTTTTTAGAAAAAGAGGGACAAACAGAATTTCGTGTAGGATTATCGGTTAGCAAAAAACTAGGGAATGCAGTAACACGCAACCAGATCAAGCGCTATATTCGACAAAGTATTCATGAATTAAAAGATGAGCTAAAGCAGAATATGGACTATGTTATTATCGCCAGACAACCGGCGGCCACTATGGATTTTTATGAAGTAAAACAAAGTTTGCAGCATGTACTACGAATCGCAAAAGTATTGAAGAAGACGTAATATGGATGGCAACCAAAGTGGTGAAATAGAAGCGTTTCTGCGCGAAAGTGAAGTCGCTGAAAATACGCGTAGGGGTATTTTGAAGATAGGATTTCACTGCGATATGTGAATGATTAGTAACATTACTTAGCAAATATATGTACATTGTTAGAATATTTAGTAGAGTGAAACGTTATTTGCATGATAAAATAACTGATAACTTTATTCAATAGCAGGAAACTGTAAATGTATAAAGAAGAGAACGCATATAGTTTTAGAAAAAGTGAATAGTATTTGTAGGGGGAAGAAGGTTGAAGAAACAACTTTGGGTAATTTTGTCGCTAGCATCAGTAGTATTACTACTATCTGGTTGTACAGAGTTCAAAGAACCAATCTCCAAAGAAAGCACAGGCTTCTGGAATGAATTCATTGTTTGGCCTTTAGTGTCAGCGATTAAATATTTTGCTGATATGCTCGGTTCATATGCATGGGGGATCATTGTTGTAACGATTATTATTCGTTTAGCCGTTCTTCCATTGATGATTAAACAAACAAAGAGCTCTAAAAAAATGCAAGAAATTCAGCCGAAATTGAAGGAATTGCAAAAGAAGTATGCTTCTAAGGATGCGCAGACACAGCAACAGTATCAGCAAGAGATGATGAAGCTTATGAGTGAGTCTGGTGTCAATCCACTTGCTGGATGTTTACCTGTATTCATTCAAATGCCAATTTTAATGGGTTTCTACCATGCGATTAGTCGTATGAATGCTACAGAGGCTTTCGAATTAGGGAATTTCTTTATTTTCCCGTTAGCAGATCCTGCACCGGCATTAGCAATTACTGCTGGTTTAATGCAATTTATCGTTTTACGTACGGGCCCAGCGATGGATAACCCTCAAATGAAAATAATGATGTATATTATGCCATTTATGATTATTGCTTTCGGTATGGCATTACCAGCAGCATTATCACTATACTGGGTAATCGGTAACATTATTTCGATTGCTCAAAACCTGTTTATTTATAAACCTTGGAAAAAAGATAAAACACAACCTGCTCAAAATGGAGGGGCTAAAAAGTGAAACAACTTACGCAAATAGGCGCAACAACACAAGAAGCGATCTCATTGGCGTTACAGAAACTTGGCAAAACCCGTGAACAAGTAGATGTTGAAGTTTTACAAGAAGGTAAAAAAGGATTTTTAGGTTTTGGGGCACGATCTGCAGAAGTTCGTGTAACAGTAAAGGAAGTACAGGTTCGACCAACGAGTGAGACAGAAAAAGCTGAACAGCAAAATACGACTCAATTTGTCGAACCAACAGTAATAGATGATGTTGAAACAATAAGTTCACAAGTTTCTGAACAACAAAGTGATATCGAAGCTGTTCAACAAGTCGTAGAGGAACAAAAAGAGGAAGAAGAAACCTCGGTAAACCCAATTGAAGATGCAAAGAATTATTTAGTCAATATTGCTGAACAATTGGATATTCATGATCTTGAAATTGAAACGACACGTGAAGGGAAATATGTATTATTTCAACTGAAAAGCGAGAAAGCTGCACTGCTTATAGGGAAACGTGGTCAAACATTAAATTCCTTGCAGCAATTAACACACCTTGTGTTAAATAAAAGTGCCAAGCAGTTCTTAATGGTGAAATTAGACGTAGAAAACTACCGTGAGCGTCGTCAAGAAGCATTGGAGTTACTCGCAGATCGTATGGCGGATAAAGCACTTCGCTTAAATCAGCGTGTGACGTTTGAGCCAATGCAGTCGTACGAAAGAAAAGTTATTCATAATCAATTGGCAAATCGCCTTGATATTGAAACATACTCAGAAGGAACGGAGCCTAATCGTTATTTAGTCATTGAACCTGTAAAAAACGACTAAACTTCGTAAAAAACATACAGACAAAGCTAAAGTCATTTTATCGTCATGATAAAATGACTTTTTTATGTTGTTGAAAAACAATTATGTCAGTGAAATTAAGGTGTTCTATTAAAGAAAGTATGGCTCTTCGGCAAAACGAGGGGTTGATTTCCGTTCCGACTGGACGCTTTGTTGTTGCTGCCGCTTCGCTTACGCACAGAGCAAAGCTTCTTGGGGGCGTCCGATGAGCCGCTTGGGCCAACAGATGTTTTTTGCGCGAAAGCGAAGTGCTAACGTAGCGGCAGCAAAAGGGTTTCATTCTGTGCGAAAGCGTAGTGCAACGAAGCGACAGCAACAGCACCGATGTTGGTCACGAAGGCGTTATCACAGGACGTGATGGTTTTAGCCTTCGTTCCCCTATTTGCTCGCTCCGCGTCTCATCTGTGACGCTAATCCCCAATGAGTCTCCCAGCCTCCACTCCAATCAACCACTTTACAATTTGCATATATCTTTTGGCATGACACTAATATATTAAAATGAAACTTCAGCAATGTTTTATCTATGCGAAAGCAAAGCGACAGTAATAACGGATGTACAATCACTTCACTGCAATAAGTCTATTTTGTTCGATTATGGTGAATAGCCATAGTGTTCACCTATGAAATGAATAAAATTTATAAAAGTTCTACGCTATCGTTGATTGGAGTGGAAGGCTACTTGACTCCCGTGGGAAAGCGAGACAGGCGAGACCCTGCACGGAGCGAAAGCGGCTCGCCCACAGGAAAGCGAGTAGCCTGGAACGGAAATCACCCTCATTTAAAGCGCCACAACATTTACAAAGATTCCATCGACCATTTTGATTTTTTATCTGTTAAAGCAACTAACTATAAGAGTTTTAATTGTGGACAACCAAGGGCATAGTTTTCGTTTAGGCTAAAGAATTATATTTTATAACGATCGCAATTTTTGTCGAAATACGTGCTATAATGTAGAGCTTTCTGATTATCCACAATTGGAAATTATCCTTACTTTAGATTTTGCAGAAAATATGTTAGTCTAAGGTGTTAGTAAGTATTGGTCGGTTTTTATTTATCCACATGTGGATAACGTTAAGGAGGTCATTAAATGGAGTTCGATACAATTGCTGCGATATCCACACCTATGGGTGAAGGAGCTATTGCTATTGTTCGCTTAAGTGGGGACGAAGCAGTCGCAATTGCAGATAAAATATTCAGATCGCCTGGTGGAAAAAGTTTAACAACGAAGGCTTCACATACAATTCATTATGGCCATTTGGTCGATCCAAAAACAAATGAGATTGTAGAGGAAGTAATGCTGTCATTAATGCGCGGACCTAAAACATTCACTCGTGAGGATGTAATAGAAATAAACTGTCACGGGGGACTTGTTTCGGTGAACCGTGTATTAAAGCTAGTATTAACAAATGGGGCAAGACTCGCAGAGCCAGGTGAATTTACAAAACGCGCGTTTTTAAATGGACGTATCGATTTATCACAAGCTGAAGCAGTCATGGATTTAATAAGAGCGAAAACAGATAGAGCGATGAATGTAGCGTTAGGACAAATGGATGGCAAATTATCGCGTTTAATTGGTGACTTACGCCAAGCGTTACTAGAGACATTAGCGCAAGTTGAGGTTAATATAGATTATCCGGAGTATGATGATGTAGAAGAGATGACAGTACCAGTATTAGTAGAGAAATGTACATGGGTACGGAATGAAATTATAAAACTTTTGCAAACATCTTCTCAGGGGAAAATATTACGAGAGGGTCTATCAACTGTTATTTTAGGTCGCCCAAATGTTGGGAAATCTTCTCTTTTAAATAGTTTAGTACAGGAGAATAAGGCTATTGTGACAGATATTGCAGGGACAACTCGTGATATTATAGAAGAGTACGTGAATGTACGTGGTGTTCCGCTTCGGTTAGTCGATACAGCTGGTATTCGAGAGACAGAGGATATCGTTGAACGAATTGGGGTTGAACGTTCTCGTGAGGCGTTGCGTGGCGCGGATTTAATTTTATTTGTGTTAAACTACGCAGAAGAATTGACTGCCGAGGATGAGCGTCTATTCGAAACCATTAAAGCGATGGATTACATCGTTATTGTTAATAAAACAGATCTACCGCAAAAAGTTGATTTAGCACATGTCAAAGAGCTAGCAGGTAATCGTCGCGTTGTGACAACTTCTCTTTTACAAGAAGAGGGTATTGCAGAGCTAGAGGAAGCGATTGCCGCGTTATTCTTTGAAGGGCAAATTGAAGCGGGCGATTTAACATATGTTTCAAATGCAAGACATATTGCATTACTTCATCAAGCACAAGCAACGGTCGAGGATGCATTAGCTGCAGCACAAACTGGTGTACCTGTTGATATGGTGCAAATAGATGTAACAAGAACATGGGAATTACTTGGTGAAATTATAGGTGACACAGTACAGGAAAGCCTAATCAATCAGTTATTTTCACAGTTCTGCTTAGGAAAATAATTTTACTAAAGAAAGGAAGATACGAGCTATGCCAACAAAATATGAGGCAGGCACGTTTGATGTTATCGTAATTGGCGCAGGTCACGCAGGTTCTGAAGCTGCATACGCCGCAGCCAAAATGGGTGCTAACACACTGATGTTAACAATCAATTTAGATATGATTGCATTTATGCCATGCAATCCTTCCATTGGTGGTCCTGCCAAAGGAATCGTAGTACGAGAAATTGACGCATTAGGTGGCGTCATGGGGAAAGTTATTGATAAAACGCATATTCAAATGCGTATGTTAAATACAGGGAAAGGTCCTGCTGTGCGTGCATTACGTGCGCAAGCGGACAAAGTTTTATACCAACAAGAAATGAAAAGCGTGTTGGAGGAAACTGAAAACTTAACAATGCACCAAGGTATGGTGGAAGAGCTAATTATCGAAGACGGGGAAGTAAAAGGTGTTATTACACAAATCGGTGCTATTTACCGCGCTAAAACAGTGGTTATTACAACAGGTACATTCCTTCGCGGTGAAATCATTATTGGAGACATAAAGTATTCAAGTGGTCCTAATAACCAACAACCGTCCATTCGTTTAGCAGATAACTTAAAAGAGATTGGCTTTGACCTTGTGCGTTTTAAAACAGGTACACCACCACGAGTGAATAGCCGTACAATTGATTATGATAAAACAGAGATTCAACCAGGGGATGATGTTCCACGTGCATTCAGCTTTGAAACAACTGAATTCATCATGGATCAATTGCCTTGCTGGCTGACTTATACAAGCCTAGAAACACATGAAATTATCGAGGCAAATCTACACCTTTCACCGATGTACTCAGGGATGATTAAAGGTACTGGTCCACGTTATTGCCCTTCTATTGAAGACAAAGTTGTGCGATTTAACGATAAACCGCGCCACCAAATTTTCTTAGAGCCAGAAGGTCGCAATACACGTGAAGTGTATGTACAAGGTTTATCCACTAGCTTACCAGAGCATGTACAAACACGTTTACTAAAATCAATTCCAGGCTTAGAAAAAGCAGAAATGATGCGAGCTGGCTATGCTATTGAGTACGATGCAATCGTGCCAACACAATTATGGCCAACTTTAGAAACAAAACGTATTAAAGGCTTATATACTGCTGGTCAAATCAATGGTACATCAGGTTACGAGGAAGCGGCAGCTCAAGGCTTAATGGCTGGGATGAATGCTGCTGCTAATGTGCTTGGAAAAGAAGAATTAATCTTAGGTCGTTCAGATGCTTATATTGGCGTATTAATTGATGATCTAGTAACAAAGGGAACAAATGAACCGTATCGCTTACTAACATCTCGCGCAGAGTATCGTTTACTACTCCGTCATGATAACGCTGATTTACGTTTGGTAGAACTAGGTTATAATATGGGAATGATTACTGAGGAAAGATATGCAACATTCAATGAGAAAAAAGAGCTGATTGATAACGAAATTGCACGTCTTCGTGAAGTTATTATTAAACCAAATGAAACAACACAAGCTGTTATCCGTTCTGTGGGTGGCAGTGAACTAAAAGATGGTATTCGTGGAGCGGATTTATTAAAACGTACAGAAATGCATTATGGTTTAATTTCTTCGTTAATTCCAGCAGACATAGAGTTTTCGGATGAAGTGAAGGAACAAATTGAAATTCAGCTTAAATATGAAGGCTATATTGAAAAAGCATTGCAACAAGTTGAAAAGCTTCATAAAATGGAGAATAAAAAAATTCCTGAAAATATTGATTATGATGCTATTTCGGGTCTAGCAACAGAAGCTCGACAAAAATTAAAACAAGTTACACCACTTTCCATTGCCCAAGCATCGCGAATCTCAGGTGTAAACCCAGCAGATATTTCAATATTACTTGTTTATATTGAGCAAGGTAAAATCGCACGCGTCAGCGGCGAATAATTAAGAACAGTAAAGTGAATATGAGGCGGGCATACCTTTGTGCCCGCTTCCTATTTTTAAGGCTATGCTATTTTTATATAGTTGATTTGGGGATGTGAACGTGCTTACAAATCAATAATAGGGATAGTAAGGCCATTTAGAAAAAGGAGACTTTACATGAACGAACAACAATTTATCGAGGCTTTAAAGAAAAAGGGCATCGAACTTTCTGAAAAACAGATTGCACAATTCAAAAAATACTTTGAATTACTTGTTGAGTGGAATGAAAAGATGAACTTAACAGCTATTACCGATTTAGAAGGTGTTTATTTAAAGCATTTTTATGATTCGATTAGTGCCTCTTTCTATTTTGATTTTTCAAAAGTAACGACAGTTTGTGATGTTGGAGCAGGTGCTGGTTTCCCAAGTATTCCAATTAAAATCTGTTTCCCACATTTACATGTAACAATTGTCGATTCTTTAAATAAAAGAATTACATTTTTAAATCATTTAAGTGATGAGTTACAATTAGAGAATATGAATTTTGTACATGCGCGTGCAGAGGAATTTGCTCAAAATGCCAAGTATCGTGAACAGTTTGATGTTGTAACAGCTCGTGCAGTAGCCCGATTATCGGTCTTATCAGAGTTATGCGTACCACTAGCAAAACAAGGTGGCTATTTTGTTGCTTTAAAAGCAGCAGCTGGTGCGGAGGAATTAAAAGATGCCAAAAAAGCATTGAGTACATTAGGTGTTGCACTAAAAGAAGAATTTTCTTTCCAGCTACCTGTTGAAGAAAGTGACCGCATGTTATATATCTTTGATAAAATAAAAGGAACACCGAAAAAATATCCGCGTAAACCAGGTGTACCAAATAAAACACCGATTCAATAATTAGTGTTTCATGTGAAACTTCTCAAAGTAGAAAATATTTTTTCTATTTTGAGCATACATACTAGTTATGGATGGTTCACGCAAATGACATCTACGAACTATATACATTTTAAGAAATATAATAAATAATAATAGAATAAAACAGAGCAACATAGTTACTTAAAGGTGGTGCCACTTGGATGAAAAGTCCTTTTTCACGTTTTTTTGGAGGCGGAAATAAAACGGAGCCTATTGTGAAAAATGAAGTAGAACAAGCAGAGACGGTTCATGCAGCGGAAGAGGTTATAAAGCTGCCGATTGATCAAATTGTGCCTAACCGTTTTCAGCCACGTACTATTTTTGATGATGAAAAAATTGAAGAATTATCAAGAACCATTCATACGCATGGTGTAATTCAGCCAATCGTTGTACGTAGAACAGCAGAAAACCAATATGAAATTATTGCTGGTGAGCGTCGTTATCGAGCAATGAAAAAGCTACAATGGACAGAAGTTCCGGCAATTATAAGAAATTTAACTGATAAGGAAACAGCCTCTATCGCGTTAATTGAGAACCTACAGCGTGAGGAGTTAACAGCAATTGAAGAAGCGGTTGCCTATCAAAAATTATTAGAGCTTCATGAGTTAACACAAGAAGCTCTAGCCCAACGACTTGGAAAAGGACAATCCACGGTAGCCAATAAATTACGTTTATTAAAGCTTCCTGAAGAAGTGCAGCAAGCTATTTTGAAACGTGAAATCTCTGAACGACATGCACGTGCATTAATTGCAATTAAAGATCAGCCACTACAGCTAGAAGTTTTACAACAAGCGATTGAAAATGATTGGAATGTTCGTCAGTTAGAAGAGCAGATTCATTCTTTATTACATCCAGAGGTGGAAGTTCAAGAAGAAGCAGAGCCGAAGAAAGTAAAGCCGAAGCGTAAGGCCATTAGTAAAGACGTACGTATTGCTTTAAACACGATTAAACAATCGCTATCAATGGTAACAAAGAGCGGTATAACAGTTAAGACTGAAGAAGAAGATACAGAGGAATATTATCAAATTACAGTGAAAATACCTAAAAAGAAAAAGTCTTGAGTCGTGATTGAAGTTTTATTAGAAAAATAAAGAATAGACTTTTATGACATCTTCAAAATTAGGGATGTCATCTGTATAACATATACCATGTATATAAGTTGATTGGAGTGGTGGTTAGACGCCCCAGCAGGAACGGAAATCAACCCCACATTATGATGATCAGTGGATTTTATATCTCTGTACGGAGGAGACATCTCAGTAATATTTCTGAGATGTCTCCTTTTTTTGCATATATTCTTAATATTTTATACAACTCTGTTCTGTTTTTTTGATAGAATGTAAGTAAGATAGAGGTATTGGATAGTGATTTTACAAATGATTTATCAAAGTGAACTTTGATAGATGAAAGCAGGTGCTTTTAAATGGGTAGAATTATAGCAATCGCCAATCAAAAGGGTGGCGTAGGAAAAACAACGACATCGGTCAATTTGAGCGCTTGTCTAGCATATTTAGGAAAGAAAGTGCTCTTAATCGATACTGATCCACAAGGAAATACAACAAGTGGACTTGGTGTCAATAAGGGAGAACTTCATGGCTGTATTTATGATGTGTTAATTGATGATGAAAAAGTTGAAAACGTCATTCAACAAACAAACGTTGAAAACTTAGCAATCATTCCAGCGACCATTTCATTAGCAGGGGCAGAAATTGAATTGGTTTCGACCATTTCCAGAGAAGTACGTTTAAAGCATGCACTTCAAGATGTAAAAGAAGACTATGATTATATTATTATTGATTGCCCGCCTTCGTTAGGGTTACTAACAATTAATGCTTTAACGGCTTCGGATGCACTCATTATTCCTGTACAATGCGAATATTACGCATTAGAGGGATTAAGCCAGTTGCTATCAACTGTCCGTTTAGTGCAAAAACATTTAAATCAGCAATTATACATTGATGGTGTATTATTGACGATGCTTGATGCACGAACAAACTTAGGCTTACAAGTTATTGATGAAGTAAAAAAATATTTCCAAGAAAAAGTATACAAAACAATTATTCCTCGTAATGTGCGATTAAGTGAGGCTCCAAGTCATGGGCAGCCCATTATCACTTATGACGCAAAATCAAGAGGTGCAGAAGTGTATTTAGAGATGGCGAGGGAAGTGATTAAAAATGGCTAAAGGTTTAGGAAGAGGCATAAGTGCATTATTTCCTGGGGAGTCTTTAGAACAAAGTGGGCAAGTGGAAGAAATACAATTAGACCGTATCGTCGCAAACCCATTTCAGCCTCGTAAAATTTTCGATGAAGAAACTTTACAAGAATTAGCTGACTCTATACAGGAACATGGTATTTTACAGCCAATTGCCGTACGTAAAAAGGGACGTAAATATGAAATCGTAGCTGGAGAACGCCGTTATAGAGCAACTCAATTAGCAGGGTTAGAGGTTATTCCAGCTATTATAAAAGAGCTATCAGATACGCAAATGATGGAACTAGCTATTTTAGAAAATCTACAGCGTGAAGATCTGACAGTTATTGAAGAGGCTGAGGCATACCAAAGCTTAATGGAAAACTTACATTTAACACAAGAGGAGCTATCCAAACGATTAGGGAAGAGTAGACCACATATTGCCAATCATGTTCGTTTACTGGCATTACCAGAGGATGTTCGTGAGTTTATGAACGATGGAACATTATCGATGGGACAAGGACGAGCGTTACTTGGATTAAAGAATAAAAGAAGAATATCCGAAGTGGCAAATAAGGTCATTAAACAAGGTTTAAATGTGCGACAAGTTGAAATGTTAGTACACAACTTAAATGAAGAAGTTTCACGTGAAACAACTCAACCAAAGAAGAAGGATATATTTGTGGTAGCTAAGGAATCACAGTTACGTGATTACTTTGGAACAAATGTGCAAATTAGAAAAGCTAATAATAAAGGGAAAATTGAAATTGAATTTTACTCTGAAGATGATTTAGAACGCATTTTAGAAATACTAAATTTACAGGAAGAGTAAGAGAAATATCGATAACGTAATCAGAGCGCCGAACTACAAGGCGCTCTCTATTTTTCTAGAGAGAAGGAAGGTAGGGACGTGGTATTACTAGGGGCATTAATTAATGCTCTGCTTATTATGGCAGGTGCATTAGTAGGACGCATTTTTAAAAATATACCTGAATCGATGAAGTCTACTGTATTATCAATTATCGGTTTAGCAGTTGCACTTTTAGGCATTAAAATGGGCTTTGAAAGTGATAATTTTATTATTTTAATGATAAGTTTAGTGATCGGTACAGTAATTGGTGAGTGGTTAGATTTAGATAAGCAAATGAATAGACTTGGACAATGGGTAGAATCTTTATTCAGCAAAAATCGTACTGATAACAATCAAATTAGCATAGCAGAAGGTTTTGTAACGGCTTCTTTAATATTTGTAGTTGGCTCTATGGGCGTCATTGGTGCGCTCGATAGTGGTTTGCGTAATGATCATAATGTACTGATTACGAAAGGATTAATCGATGGATTTATTTCGATAATATTAGCATCTACATTAGGTATTGGTGTGCTATTATCTGCATTCCCTGTATTCGTCTATCAAGGATTAATTGCACTTTTTGCAGGTATTATTAGCTCCTTTATACCAGATGCAGCACTACAAATGTTTATTCATGAAATGACTGCTGTAGGCGGTGTTATGATTTTTGCCATTGGTTTAAATATAGCAGGCTTAACTAAGATCAAGGCTGCTAACTTGTTGCCAAGTCTCATCGTTGTCGGTATTGCGGTTGCTATCTTCTATATGTTTCAGTGAATAACGATGTGCAGCAAGTAATAACGCTCTTGAAAGCTTTTCAGCCATTGCATAGGAAATATGAAGTCTTGTATTTTGTAAAACAAGCATTTCCATAAAGCCTCCAACATTGACTATTCCTTTAATGGAAATATCACCGATTGGAGGTAATTGTTTTTTTACAGCTTTTCCCGGAAAAATAGGTCCGTTCTGTACAGAAATATGTCCAACATTTTGTTCACTTCCAAGACATGCATCAATCGCAATAATGAAAGGTTTTATAGTATGATTGTGTAGCTGTTGCATAGTAGTGTCTAAATTAAGAGCATGCAAAGGATTGTCTAAAGAGCCAACAATTTCATGTGGAAAACTAACTGACTTTTTTAGGAAGCTACCTGTTAACGGCCCAAGTGTATCACCTGTACAACGGTCACTTCCAATACAACAGAAAATAAGGCGTTCATGATGAAATGGTATATGTTCTAAAAATAATGTACTTAATTGCCAAACGATATTTTTACTTTCATGATGAAGAGAATAAGGGAGTAACAATTTTGGTATAGTATTCATAAAAAAACTCGCTTTCCTTTTTATTTGTAAGAAGTGCTCGATTTTTATGCAGTATACGCAAATTTTTAGCAAGTTATTCAAGAGGTGGTAATAATGGATTGGTTTAGTGAAAAGGTATTAAGTAACTTATGGGATAAGTTGATATCAGAGGAGCTTTGGATAAATATCACAGAAGCTTCAATTAAGATTACGGTTATTTTGATCGCATCGTGGTTAGCTGTTCGATTAGGTAAAAAGTTTATTAAAAAAGTGTTTTTAATGCGAATGAGTTCACCTTTAAACCACTCAGAACGCCGGCAAAAAACAATTTCAAAATTATTACAAAGTATTATCTCCTATGCCGTTTATTTTTCAGCAATCATGGCTATTCTTCCTATCTTACACATTCAGATAGCAGGTTTATTGGCGGGAGCGGGGATTCTCGGTTTAGCAATCGGTTTCGGTGCGCAGAGCTTAGTGAAGGATGTCATTACTGGATTCTTTATTATTTTTGAAGATCAATTTGGCGTTGGCGATTATATAAAAATAAATGCAGCTGAAGGAACTGTTATAGAAATCGGTTTACGTACGACGAAGATTAATGGTTCTACAGGAGAGCAGTTTATTATTCCGAATGGTTCAATTGGTGATGTTGTCAATTACTCTGTCAACAACTCTAAAATTCATATAGATTTACAAATGACGACCGATGCCGATTTTGAAAGAGCTGAATCTATTATTAAAAAGTATTTAAATACTTTACCTGACATTCATAAGGAACTTGTAGCAGTACCTGTCTTTTTAGGTGTCCAAAATGTTAAGGGTACAGAAGTAACGATTCGTATAGTCGCAGAAACATTGCCACAACAACAATACGGGGTGGCTCGTACTATTCGTCGTGATGTTACAAAACTCTTTGAAGAAAATAATATACCAATGGCTCATCAAAAAATGATGTTCTACGGTGTGAATGGAAAAGATGAGGGGGATGGTGAATAATATGGAACCGAAGAAATTTGGTCTAAATGATATTGTTGAAATGAAAAAGCAGCACCCATGTGGCACAAATGAGTGGAAGATTATTCGTATGGGGGCGGATGTGCGTATTAAATGTGAAGGCTGTCAGCATAGCGTCATGATTCCACGCCGCGAATTTGAGAAAAAAATGAAAAAGGTTTTAATTTCCGCTAGTGAAGACTAGTTTGTATCTTCAATCAGTAGGTGTTCGGACACCTATTGATTGAAGACACAGCCTCCGGACGTAATTACGCTAAGGCGAAATTGATGTGTATTAGACTTTTTATGAGTGAATCAATATAATAGATAAGGTTATACAGTGATTCATCAGTGAGGACTTCTGTAACCTCACAGTATCCGTTAGTACGGGAAATAAGAACAAATTTGAACAGATCATAGAAAGGTTGTGTCCATTCATGGCATTAACAGCTGGAATCGTTGGTTTACCTAACGTCGGAAAATCAACATTATTTAACGCAATTACAAAAGCGGGCGCATTGGCTGCAAACTATCCATTCGCAACAATTGATCCGAACGTCGGTATTGTTGAAGTACCAGATGCACGTTTAGATAAATTAACAGAATTAGTAACACCTAAAAAAACAGTACCAACGGCATTTGAGTTCACAGATATTGCTGGGATCGTAAAAGGCGCTTCAAAGGGTGAAGGGTTAGGGAACAAATTCCTTGCTCATATTCGTGAAGTAGATGCAATTTGCCAAGTTGTACGTTGCTTTGTTGATGAAAATATTACGCACGTATCAGGTGCAGTTGATCCGATTGACGATATTGAGGTCATTAATTTAGAGCTTGCACTTGCTGATTTAGAATCTGTTGATAAGCGATTACAACGTGTTAGCAAAATGGCAAAGCAAAAAGATAAAGAAGCAATGATTGAAGAGCCAATTCTTGTGAAAGTTAAAGAGCAATTAGAAAACGGTCGACCAGCACGTGCTACAGAACTTTCAGAAGACGAGCTAAAGGTTATTAAAGGACTTCATCTTTTAACAATTAAACCTATGCTTTATGTGGCAAACGTTTCAGAAGATGAAGTAGCTGAAGCAGATAATAACGAGTATGTACAAAAGGTACGTGAGTATGCAGCTGCTGAAGGAGCCCAAGTTATCACAATTTGTGCAAAAATCGAGGAAGAAATTTCTGAGCTTGATGATGAAGAGAAAGCAATGTTCTTAGAAGAACTAGGCATTAAAGAATCTGGTTTAGACCAATTAATCCGTACTTCATATGATTTACTAGGACTAGCAACATATTTCACTGCTGGGGTACAAGAGGTACGTGCATGGACGTTCCGTAAAGGTATGAAGGCACCACAATGTGCAGGAGTCATTCATACAGACTTTGAACGTGGATTTATTCGTGCAGAAACAGTTGCTTTCGATGATTTAGTAGAAGCTGGTTCTCAACCTGCTGCTAAAGAAGCTGGTAAAGTACGTCTTGAAGGTAAAGAGTATGTTGTACAAGACGGCGATATTATGTTATTCCGTTTCAATGTGTAAAAAACGAACAGGGGCAATCTTTCAATAGATTGCCTTTTTTGTACATATATTTATCTGAATTTTCAATCCTTGAGGAGGTTAGTATGGAGATATTACAAATAAAAGAACGTGGTTTAGAAATTGAACAGCTAGGAAGATTACCAGAAGATATACTAGAGCTTATTTATGAGCATCAATTGTTTAAGCTATTCACTGTAAAGGAATTAGGCGGTAAAGATTTAGATCTACTAGAGGGCATTAAAGTATTCCAGCAAATGTCTGCACTTGATGGCAACTTTGGCTGGCTTGTCACAATAGGGACAGGTGGTAATGCGTTTATTCCAACATTGAACAAAGAGGTTTGTGAAAAAATATTTTCACCAAGAAATGCAGTCATAGCAGGTAGTGGCTATCCTACGGGTACAGCAGTAAAAATAGATGATGATTATAGAGTAACAGGTCAATGGAAGTATTGTAGTGGAGCAGATTATGCTACAACTTTTACGATGAATTGCTTTGTCGAGAATGAGGGCATTAGAACAGATGAAATAATTAGTTGCTCAATAAATAGTGATCATGTAGAGGTTCTTGATGATTGGCGAGCAATGGGCTTAAAAGCGACAGCTAGTCATACGATTCGTGTGCAAAATGTTTGGGTACCACAAGAGGAAACATTCCAATTAGGCACAATTAAAAACAAGTATGGAAGTGCGGTACATAGTTTTCCGTTTGGTGCATTTGCAGAAGCCTCTTTTATAAGCGTTTGTCTTGGGATAACAGAAAATTTCTTAGAAGAGGCGTCTATTTTAGTAAAGCAAAGAAAGCATGACCCAAGCGGTACTGAACGTATGGGCGCAATACAATTTCTATTGATGCAGCAACAGAAGAACTTTAGACAGCTTGAAGAGAAATTTTACTCAAAGTTGAATGAATACTGGCAAAAACATAAAGAAGGTCATGAGTTGACTGAAGAAGAGCTACAACAATTTTCACGAATAAATAAAGATACTGCAGCGGCTTGTATAGACATTGCCAATAGCTTAATACGTAGGCTTGGTATGGATGCAATTACGGAGACATCTTCAATTAATCGTATTTGGAGAAATTTATATACAGCTGCACAG
Organism: Lysinibacillus sp. NPDC056232; assembly: GCF_042267565.1. NCBI lineage: Bacteria > Bacillati > Bacillota > Bacilli > Caryophanales > Bacillaceae > Lysinibacillus > Lysinibacillus sp. NPDC056232. The sequence goes on from NZ_JBHJTF010000031.1 coordinate 26,942, forward strand.
CATGGTTTTTTAACGTTGTGAATTTGTGTAAAAAACAGAATCTTCTTGGAGATAAGCAGATTCTGTTTGTAACGTGACTCTCAGCAAAGTTATTTCTTTTCCTCGGGCAAATTTACATAAAGCTTAGGTAAATGAGGATCATCCTGTATTAATGCATTTTTTGGGTATTTACGTAATTCTTTATACATGGAAAAATCACCGACTGCTCCAGCGATTAAAAAAGCACCCACTAATACTAAAACAGTACTGTTAAAGTAGAAACCAGTAATTGTCGGGAGAACACCAGTTGTCCAAAATGGAAGTAATAAAGCTTTTTTCATTGCATGATTCGGTAAAGGTTGTTCAGTTGTTGCGTACGCTATGCCAAGCTCTAAATTCAGGCCATATTTTAATGATTTAAAGGGTACGCCTCCAAAGACCATAAAGCCAATTAAATGAAAGGCTTCATGTAAGACAATGAAAACAATATACAGAATAACGAAAAGGATAGATCCAATCATCATATTCCAAAATGAAAAATCAAAATCTTTAAAGCAAATATATTGAATAGCTACAAACAATATGACGAGACCACTTGTGACAACAATATTGTCCATCATTAGTTTTTTTATATCCAACTCTATTACGATAGGTTCTTTATCGGGTTGCATGAAGATCCTCCGTTCATTCATGAATTAAGTTCATTATATAGAAAGAATTGTTTGATTGCGACTTGAAAGACATGTATCTATATGTTACAATTCATTGATGTGAGTAATAATTATTACTTGCTCCTTGCTCCCTTTTATAGGAGAGCCTAAGTCCATAAGGAGGTGTAAACAGATGAGAAAATACGAATTAATGTACATCGTACGTCCGAACATTGAAGACGAAGCGAAGAAAGCTTTAGTTGAACGTTTCAACGAAATCTTAACTTCTAACGGTGCAGAAGTCATCGAATCAAAAGAGTGGGGCAAACGCCGCTTAGCTTATGAAATTCAAGACTTCCGCGAAGGTTTCTACCAAATCGTGAAAGTAAACGCTACTTCAGAAGCAATTAACGAATACACACGTCTTGCTAACATTAGCGAAGATATCATTCGTCACATTGCGGTTCGCCAAGAAGCATAATTATTTAACAAAATGCTGAAAAAAGGAGGTTGCATTTCTGATGATAAACCGTGTCGTATTAGTTGGAAGACTAACAAAAGATCCTGAGCTACGCTATACGCCTAATGGTGTTGCGTCTACAAGATTTACAGTTGCTGTAAATCGAACATTCTCAAACCAACAAGGTGACCGCGAAGCTGATTTCATTAGCTGTGTTGCTTGGCGCAAACAGGCCGAAAACCTAGCGAACTTCATGCGAAAAGGAAGTTTAATTGGAGTGGAAGGTCGCATTCAAACAGGCAGTTACGAAGGACAAGATGGTAAGCGAGTATACACAACAGATGTAGTGGCCGATAGCGTACAGTTTTTAGAACCTCGTAATGGTGGTGGTGCTCCTGCATCTCCTCAATACGGTGGTGGACAGACTTACGGTAATAACCAACCGTCATATGGCGGTGGTCAACCACAACAACAGTTTGGTGGTGCTATGCCAGGGCAGGGTTCATTTGGCGGCGATGCTTATCAGCAAAATCAACCACCTGTGAATCAGCCGAATTATACACGTGTAGATGAGGATCCATTTGCTAATAGCAAAGGACCGATAGAAGTATCTGAGGATGACTTACCGTTCTAATACTTCTAAAATAAAAAATGATAAGGAGGAGACACACTATGGCACCACGTCGCGGAGGCCGCAAACGCCGTAAAGTTTGCTACTTCACTTCAAACAATATTACGCACATCGACTACAAAGATGTAGATTTATTAAAAAAATTCATCTCTGAGCGCGGTAAAATTTTACCACGTCGCGTAACTGGCACAAGTGCAAAGTACCAACGTAAATTAACTTCAGCTATCAAAGTATCTCGTATCATGGGATTACTTCCATTCGTAGCAGAAGATAAATAAGATATAAATAAAGGCACAACAAGGTTTAATCGCTTTGATTGTGCTTTTTTTATTTGTGAAAATGGAGTTGCCAATCTTGTTTAGCATGTGAATAATCATATAGGGTAGAGAAATCAACTCCCACGCTATGGCGATGAGCTTAGTTGATCTCAGTAATTGCTCTATATATTACCATTTGCTATTATCATAAGAATTTATTACACTCTTAGTAGACATGAATAAAGAAAAGATGAAATTTTAGAGATTGAGAAACAATCGACTAAGTACCATTTTTTAAAACAAAACGGCTTATAATCATTTCGATTAAAAGCCTTTTTTCATGTATTAGTAACTGTCGTAAGTTGCTTTTTTTATTGTTGAAAAAATTTGAGAAACACATATATATAATCAATGAATGAATTTGTTATGCCTTTTCGGTAAAAAATCTCCTATATAGCTATGTATTTTATGCTTTAGTCATTGGTTCTACAAAATTAATGACAAAGCATACAGTTGTTCTTAGCGTTTTTTGTTCAATAACCTGAAAAAATGGTACAATAAAGGTCAGTAAGTTTGACTAAAAAAAGGAAGGTTTTCAATGCCGAATAATCAAACAAAGGCGCTTGTACAAGGCTCAATGATGGTCGCAATCTTTACGATTCTAATGCTTATTTCTGCATATGTACCATTCATTTTTATAGTAGGTCTACTATTTGCCCCACTACCGATTGCTTGGTATAGCGCAAATTACAAGCGTTCTTCATCAATACTCGTAGCAGTAGTAGGATGTATCTTAACCACTTTAACGAGTGGCATAACTATGTTACCATTTGCCTTTATTTTGGCATTAGTTGGTATCGTTATAGGAAGCGCAATAAATCAAAAGAAGAGCAAACTTTACCTATTCATGTCGTCTGGGGTTGCTGTTCTTCTGTCAATGGCAATTGTCTATGTAGCCTATGTTCAATTTGCTGGTATCAATATCATTGCCATGAGCACAGATCTTTTACGCGAAAATTATGAGCAATCAAATGAACTTACAAAAACTGTGACGGGTCAAGTAATGTTTCAGCAAGAACAAATTGACGCTATGTTAAAAACAATTGAGCTGACAATACCTGCAACAGTAACAATCTCTGCATTTATGGCAGCATTTATTATCATAGCGGTAAATTTACCTGTATTAAAACGTCTTGGTTTAGACGTACCAAAATTTGCACCGTTCCAAAATATGCGTCTACCACGATCTATTTTATGGTATTACATGATTGTTTTATGCATTAATTTATTTATGCGTCCAGAATTTGGATCTACATTAGAGATTATTGTTTTAAATGTTTCTTCTATCTTATGGATGTTATTAATCCTGCAGGGGATTTCCTTTATACATTACTTTATTTCTAAGAAGGAAATGCCCAATGTTGTCAAATGGATAGCAACGTTGATAGCCTTGCCACTATCATCCATTATAATATTGCTAGGCATCGTAGATTTAGGTTTCGACTTACGTTCACTTGTGAAGGGGAAAACTAAAGAATAAGGGGCTGATGTAATGGGGACTTTTAGAAAACGACCAATTCGCTATCCGCTTTTTGTTCTTTCCATTTTTGGCATTGTGACGTTCGTGCTTCTATGTATTTGGAATATCGGGATAGGTATCGGTTACGGAGTAGGTTTTGTTCTATTAATGGCCTATACGTGGAAGGTAGAAAAGATTACCTTTGAGGAAACAGAAAAGCATATTGAATCCATCTCTTTTCGCATGAAAAAAGTTGGGGAAGAGGCATTGCTTGAAATGCCAATTGGGATTTTGCTTGTCAATGATCAATATGAAATAGAATGGTCGAATCCATATATGCAAGGTGTTTTAAATATGGAGAATTTAGTAGGTGAAGGAATCGTTAATATATCTGACGACATTTACGTGCTAATGAAGAGCGAAGAGACAAACGAAGATACGATTACGCTCCGTGATCGTAAGTACCGAGTTTATTATAAAAAAGAAGAGAATTTACTATATTTCTTTGATATCACTGAGCAGATAGCTATTGAAAAACAATACTATGCTGATAGTACAGTGATTGCGATTTTATTTGTTGATAATTATGACGAAATTACACAAGCAATGGACGACCAGCCACGTAGTATAACGAATACGATGGTGACATCAATTGTTAATGATTGGGCGGCTGAGCAAGGGATATTTGTGAAACGAATTTCATCCGATCGTTTTTTAGCTGTATTAAACGAATCTATTTTAGTGGAGCTTGAAAAGAAAAAATTTGCTATTTTAGATACAATTCGAGAAAAAACAGCGCAAAAAAATACGTCATTAACATTAAGTATTGGCGTTGGCGCAGGATCATCTTCATTAATAGAGCTTGGTGAACTAGCACAATCAAGTTTAGATCTTGTTTTAGGCCGTGGTGGTGATCAGGTTGCCATCAAGCAACCTACAGGAAAGCTAAAATTTTATGGCGGGAAAACTAACCCGGTTGAGAAACGAACACGCGTGAGAGCACGTGTAATTTCCCATGCACTACGTGATTTAATTCAGGATAGTGATCAAGTGTTTGTTATGGGACATAAAAACCCTGATATGGACTCTATTGGTGCCTCTGTTGGTGTACGTAAAATGGCACAAATGAATGATGTGAAGGGCTATGTGATCGTAAATTTTGAAGAATTAAACGGAAGTGTAACACGTTTAATGAATGAAATAGAGAGTAAATCGGATTTCTATGAGAATTTCCTAACGCCAGATGAAGCTGCGGCAAGAATGACAGAAAAATCATTGCTCGTAATTGTCGATACACATAAACCTAATTTAGTCATCGATGCACACCTATTGAAGCTGGCTGAAAAAGTTGTGGTCATTGATCATCATCGTCGAAGTGAAGATTTTATAGAAAATCCAACGCTTGTTTATATGGAGCCATATGCATCATCAACAGCAGAGCTTATAACAGAGTTACTTGAGTATCAACCAAAACGTGCAAAGATTAATATGTTAGAGGCTACGGCATTGCTGGCGGGAATTATTGTCGATACGAAGAGTTTTACATTGCGTACAGGAGCCCGTACGTTCGAAGCGGCTTCTTATTTACGGACAAATGGTGCGGATACAGTGCTAGTACAGCGATTATTAAAAGAAGACGTCGATACGTATATCGAGCGTTCTAAAATAGTGCAAACAGTTAAGTTCGTGAAGCCGGGTATTGCAATTGCTGTAGGTGAGGAAGCGAAAGTGTATGATTCTGTACTAATTGCGCAAACAGCAGACATTTTACTAACAATGAAGGATGTTGGTGCTTCCTTTGTCATTGCGCATCGTTCAGATGGCAAAATCGGCATAAGTGCAAGATCACTTGGCGAAGTAAACGTACAGCTTGTTATGGAGAAGCTAGGCGGCGGCGGGCATTTAACGAATGCAGCTTGCCAAGTCGAATCAAATTCCATTGCTGGAGTAAAAAAATATTTAGAAGAGGCCATAAATGAGGTACTCGAAGGGAGTTCTGAATCATGAAAGTAGTATTTTTAAAAGATGTTAAAGGAAAAGGGAAAAAAGGGGAAATAAAAAATGTAGCAGACGGCTATGCACAAAACTTCTTAATTAAAAATGGTTATGCTGCTGAAGCAAATGCACAAGCATTAAGTCAATTAGAAGGTCAAAAGAATTTAGAAGCTAAAAATGCTGCTGCCGAATTAGCTGAAGCGGAAGCATTAAAAGAAAAATTAGAAGCTTTAACGGTAGAACTAAAAGCAAAATCAGGTGAAGGTGGTCGCCTATTTGGTTCAGTATCTTCAAAGCAAGTTGCCGATGCACTTCAAAAAAAGCATGGCATAAAAATTGATAAACGTAAAATGACTTTAAGTGATGGAATTCGTGCGCTAGGCTTTACAAATGTACCTGTAAAACTACACCACGAAGTATCTGCTACTTTAAAAGTTCATGTAACGGAAGAATAAGGGGCGACAATCCATGAACGAACCGATGATGGATCGCGTTCCACCGCATAACCGGGAAGCGGAGCAATCGGTTATCGGTGCGATTTTCCTCGATCCTCAATCGTTAATCACTGCATCTGAAATTTTACTAGCAGATGATTTTTATCATAATGCACATAAGCAAATTTTCGAAACGATGCTACGTTTAAGTGATCAAGGGAAAGCGATAGATGTTGTCACAGTTACTGAAGAATTATCAGCTAAAAAAGAAATTGAGGATGTTGGCGGGCTATCGTATTTACTAGAGCTCGCCAATGCTGTCCCTACAGCTGCTAACGTCGCACACTATGCGAAAATTGTCGAAGAAAAGGCCCTATTACGTCGTTTAATTCGTGTAGCTACTAAAATAGTAGAAGATGGCTATACTCGTGAAGATGAGGTAGAGGCATTACTTGGTGAAGCAGAGAAGAAAATGATGGAGGTAGCCAGTCGTAAAAATGCGGGTGACTTTAAGCATGTTAAAGACGTATTGGTGGAAACCTTTGATAACATTGAGAAGCTTCAGTCACAAAAAGGTGATGTTACAGGTATTCCGACAGGCTTCCGTGACTTAGACAATATAACAGCTGGCTTCCAGCGTAACGATTTAATTATTGTTGCGGCACGTCCATCTGTAGGGAAAACAGCCTTTGCATTGAATGTCGCACAAAGTGTTGCCGTTCAAGCGCGGGAAAATGTTGCGATCTTCTCCTTAGAGATGGGTGCTGAGCAGCTAGTTATGCGTATGCTTTGTGCAGAGGGAAATATAGATGCACAAGTTTTACGTACTGGTGCTTTAACAACAGAAGATTGGGGTAAACTAACTATGGCAATGGGGAGTTTATCAAATTCAGGAATTTTTATTGACGATACACCGGGTGTACGTATCAATGAAATTCGCGCAAAATGTCGACGTTTAGCACAAGAGCATGGCCTCGGTATGATTTTGATTGACTATTTACAACTTATTCAAGGTAGTGGTAAAGCAGGGGAGAACCGTCAGCAAGAGGTATCTGAGATTTCACGTTCTTTAAAACATTTAGCGCGTGAATTAAAGGTTCCAGTCATTGCATTATCACAGCTATCTCGTGGCGTTGAGCAACGTCAAGATAAACGACCAATGATGAGTGACTTACGTGAATCGGGAAGTATTGAGCAAGATGCTGATATTGTTGCCTTCTTATATCGTGATGATTATTACGATAAGGAGTCCGAGAGTAAAAATATGATTGAAATTATTATTGCTAAACAGCGTAATGGTCCAACGGGTACAGTTACACTTGCTTTTAAAAAAGAATTCAACAAATTCATTAATGTGGATTGGTCGCAAATGCCGCCACCACCTCCACGTGATTAAATATTAACCTTCATTCAACAGGAAAAAATTCCTTTTTTAGAGGGAACTCAACGTTGGAGATTACGCCAAGACGTAATTAATCTGAATGTTAGATAATATTCATACCATTCTGTTATTAAACACGAACGTTGAATCATATTTTTTGATTTTATGTTCGTGTTTTTAAGTATTTTTGTTGACTAGGCGTTTCTATCATTGTTACAATAATTAACGGCTTAAAAATTGAGATACAAATCGTATCTAACGGAGGTGCTGACTATGACATCAGTTGTAGTTGTAGGAACACAGTGGGGAGACGAAGGAAAAGGTAAAATTACGGATTTCCTTTCACAAAAAGCCGATGCAATCGCTCGTTTTGCAGGCGGTGATAATGCAGGACATACTATTAAATTTGATGGTGAAACTTATAAGTTACATTTAATTCCATCAGGGATTTTCTATAAAGAAAAAACTTCAGTAATCGGAAATGGTCTGGTTGTTAATCCAAAGTCATTAGTGACTGAGCTTAGAGGCTTACAAGAGCGTGGTGTGGATACAGATAATTTACGAATTTCTAACCGTGCGCATGTTATTTTGCCATATCATATAAAGCAAGATATCGCTGATGAGGAAAGCCGTGGTGATAATAAAATTGGTACGACTTGTAAAGGGATTGGACCATGTTATCAGGATAAAGTAGCACGTATCGGTATCCGTATGGCTGATTTACTAGACAAAGATGTATTTGAAGAAAAGCTACGTCAAAATTTAGCAATTAAGAATAAATTATTTGAGAAATTTTACGAAGTTGAAGGTGTAACATTCGAAGAAATTTTCGAGGAATATTACAACTATGGACAAGAAATCGCAAAATATGTAACAGACTCATCGAAAATCTTAAATGATGTACTAGATGAAGGCGGCAAAGTGTTATTTGAAGGAGCACAAGGTATTTTACTTGATGTCGATCAAGGTACGTACCCATTTGTAACATCTTCAAATCCTGTTGCCGGCGGAGTAGCAATCGGTGCTGGTGTTGGTCCATCACGAGTTACAAGTGTTATTGGTGTATCGAAAGCCTATACATCTCGCGTTGGTGATGGTCCGTTCCCAACTGAACTATTTGATGAAGTGGGTCAACAAATTCGTGAAGTTGGTCGTGAATACGGTACAACAACTGGCCGTCCACGTCGTGTAGGCTGGTTTGATACGGTAGTTGTACGCCATTCACGTCGAGTAAGTGGTATTACGCATCTTGCGCTTAATTCAATTGATGTTTTATCTGGCTTAGAAACAGTGAAAATTTGTACTGCGTATAAATATAAAGATGAAACAATTACTGAGTATCCAGCAAATCTTCATATTATTGAACAATGTGAACCAATTTATGAAGAGCTTCCAGGCTGGTCGGAAGATGTTACAGGCTGCAAAACATTAGAAGAGCTACCTGAGAATGCACGACGCTATGTAGAACGCGTGAGTGAATTAACTGGTATTGAAATTGCTACTTTCTCTGTTGGTCCTGCACGTGAACAAACGAACGTTTTAGTGGACGTTTGGGAAGCATAATTAATTTTAAATAACAAAAGGGCGTACCATATGTGGTACGTCCTTTTTTATAGCTAATCTTTTTGCGTTGGCTGAATTTGAGGCAAGAGATGACTTATTACCAGTTAATGGAGTATATTTTATATATTCAAAAGTGAACGTTTTGGCTACTACTATAATCAAAGAAAATAGACGTATAACAGTGACGCTATTTTTCAATTGGTATAGCTACACACAAATGTTACTGCCGAATCGCTTATGCAAGAAATAAATCTGTTGCTTCGTTACACTTCGCACAAAAGATATCTGGTATGAACGTTATATTTTCGTATATTATCACTATAAAATAGAGTAATATGCTTGAAGATACATGCTAGTGAATTGGTTGATTGGAGTGGAGACTGAGCGACTCCTCGGGGATCAGCGTCACAGATGAGACCCTGGAGCGAGCAAATAGGGGAACGAAGGCTAAAACCATCACGTCCTGTGATAACGCCTTCGTGACCAACATCGTGTTGGCCCAAGCGGCTCATCGGACGCCCCCAGGAAGCTTTGCTCTGTGCGAAAGCGAAGCGGCAGCAACAAATGTTTTATCTGTGCGAAAGCGAAGCGACAGCAACAACAAAGCGCTCAGTCGGAACGGAAATCGACCCCTCGTTTTGCCGAAGAGCCATACTTAATTTTATTGGTGAAATAGTATTTCAACAACCATAAAAGGACGTACCATATACGGTACGCCCTTTTTGTCATTAATGAATATCTCTCTTCTTGAAGCGACCACCTTTAACTTCTGCAATATTACCAATTGCTAGGAATGCATGATCATCAATTTCAGCAACGATTGATTTAAGCTTCGATTCTTCTAATCGAGTAATGATGGTAAAAATAACTTTTTTATCGTTACCCGTATAAGCCCCCTCACCGTGAAGGAAGGTTACACCTCGACCAAGTCGGTCCATAATGGTCTGCCCAATTTCATCAATTTCATCACTAATGATATAAACAGATTTAGATTCCTCCATTCCTTGAATGACGATGTCAATCATTTTATAGGCAATATAGTATGCCAGGATAGAGTACATGGCTTGTTCCCATGTGAACACAAATCCCGCTACCGTAAAGATGAGTAAATTGAAGAACATAATAATTTCACCAACGGAGAACGGTGTTTTTCTATTAAATAAAATAGCTAAAATTTCTGTTCCATCTAACGAACCACCGTAACGAATGACGATGCCGACACCAATACCTAAAATCATGCCTCCAAAAACTGTGGCCAATAGCGTATCCTGAGTAAACGGGTTTAGATTATGTAAGAAAAGTGTTGTTAATGAGAGTACTGTAATTCCGAGTCCTGATGAAAGTGCGAAAGTTTTACCAATTTGTTTATAGCCTAAAAAGATAAAAGGTAGGTTTAAAATGAAGATGAAAATACCAAGAGGTAAATTTAATAAATGAGAAGTGATAATGGAAACGCCTACGATTCCACCATCCATAATGTTGTTTGGTACTAAAAATAGCTCCAGTCCCAGTGCCATAATGACTGCACCTAATGACACCATAATGGTCCTAAGTATAAGTTTACGAACAATCTTCTTACTTTGGGGCTTTTTTACTTTAGGGGTTATTCCAGAGGTTTGTGAATCATTCAAATTAATCGCTCCAATCTAGTATATCTCTTTTTTATTTTATCGGAATATTAAAAAAGTAAAAAGCAATAAGTCTAAAATCATACTAAAAACAAATGAAATACTACGTTTTTCTCCAACATTACAAATTTATTGAAAGAATTTAACCAATTGCTTTGGAGTGGATGTTGAGTGGATCCACAGCAGACATCCTCTGAAAATACCCGACTGGAGCAAAAATCCACGTCTAAAATTATTTTATTAATAGCTACAAAAATAGGAATTATGTAACAATTAGTAGAGAAATAATACATTTCCATTACAAAAAGATGAAAACAATCTTATCGTATTTACTTTATGGTACAGTATATTAGTGCAAAAATCATTGTGGGTAATTAATACTATAATAGGTTAAAATTAGGATTGGCTTTGTTGTTGAGTTCGTCTTGGTCAAGAAAAGAAAAAAACAGTAGATTCGCTTTTACGGACACCTATCTTCAATTAAAGTGACAGTAGGACAAGAAGTAGGAAAAGGTCTGTTATAGGTATTATGGGCTCTACTGGAAATTCAGCAGGTACACATCTACACTTTGAAGTTAAAAAATGGTTCGTTAAAAAATCCATTAACATATGTAGGGCGTTAATCAGTTCGAATAGAAGACAGTCCAAAATAGGGCTGTCTTTTTGTATACGCTGTATATAAATCTATATTATTTCCCAAGAAATATTTGTCGAAATATAGTTCGAGACAATATCGTAAAATGTCTTAGGATTTAGAATAATGCATAGAAGCTAAAAGCATGGTAGAGTTAGAGTAGTGACTTTAACTAATTTCAGCAAGTGTTTTGGTAGCGAAAGCAAAGCGTCAGCTACAAATGTTTTATGTAACGAAAGTGAAACGGCAGTTACAAGTGTTTTGGTAGCGAAAGCGAAGCGTCAGTTACAAAAGTCTCCCACCTCTAAAGGTAGGGAGTTGAATGCGAATTGAAGTTATTTTTCAGTGGGTGTCTGCTGAAATAAAGGAACTCAGTCTAAGAACGCCACGTCCTGTGGCAATTTATCTGTGCGAAAGCGTAGCGACAGCAATACACGACTGAGTGACCAACATCACGTTGGCCCAAAACCTCCGGCGGATGTCACGGATTCGGAAAGGAGTGCTTAAAGGATGTTAGCCTAAAATCATCGCATCCATGCGATAACGGCTAACTGACTTGCATCGGTAAAAACGCCACGTCCTGTGGCATTACCGACATGACCGACATCGTGTCGGCCCTCGTGCAGGCCTAAGCACAAAGCCGAATCCGGACGCAATTATGCCGAGGCATAATTGATAAATACAAATCGTTTAAAAATAGATAAAAAGCGAAAGGGAGAGAAAATATGGACAAAACCATTTTAGTTGTTGACGATGAAAAACCAATCGCAGATATTTTACAGTTTAATTTAATAAAAGAGGGTTACAAAGTTATTTGTGCTTATGATGGAGATGAAGCACTAGAGAAGGTTGAGGAAGAGCAGCCTGATTTAATGCTTTTAGATATAATGTTACCTAAACGTGATGGGATGGAAGTTTGTAGAGAAGTACGAAAAAAATATGATTTTCCTATCATTATGCTAACGGCAAAAGGTTCTGAGATTGATAAAGTATTAGGATTAGAAATGGGCGCAGATGATTATGTGACGAAGCCATTTAGTACACGAGAGCTTATTGCGCGTGTAAAGGCAAATATGCGTCGCTTACAGGTAGTAGCTCCTACTGCTGAAGAGGTCGAGGAAGAATCAAATGAAATTGTAGTTGGCTCTCTTGTTATTCAGCCAGACGCTTACTTAGTATTGAAACGTGATGAGGCAATTGAACTAACGCATAGGGAGTTTGAATTATTACATTACCTAGGTAAGCATATCGGTCAAGTAATGACGCGTGAACATTTACTGCAAACTGTGTGGGGTTATGACTATTTCGGCGATGTACGAACAGTAGATGTAACAATTCGTCGTTTACGGGAAAAAATAGAGGACAATCCTAGTCATCCGGCTTGGATCGTCACACGTCGTGGTGTAGGTTATTATTTACGAAATCCTGAACAGGAGTAAAAAGGAATGCAGAAAGTTAGCTTCTTTAAATCAATTCATGTCAAGCTAGTACTAATTTACATTTTACTAATCCTACTTGCTTTGCAAATAATAGGAATCTATTTTGCGCGTGAATTAGAGCAAAATTTAAAAGAAAACTTCCGAGAATCCATTTTTCAACGTGTCGATTTGATGCAATATAGCATTCGTGAAGAAATGTTAAAAGAGCGCGATGAAAGTAGTATGCCATCTCTTGAAGAGAGCTTGAAAACGATTGTTATGGAGTTTTCTACGGGGTTGAAGGAAGTTTCTGATGGAGATATTTTAGGAATCCGTGTCATCGATAATAGACAGCGTATTCGCGCCACATCTGAGGTAGACAATCAAAGTTTGATTGGACAGCGCTCGAATAATGATCTCGTGCGCCGTGCAATCTCTGCGGAAACTTTATTTGAAAACATTAAACTTGATAATAAAACAAGAAATCGAGTGTGGGTGTTAGCTTCGCCAATTCGAGATGGTGCAGGTCCTGATGATGAAATCATAGGGGTACTCTACATTGAAGCTAATATTGAATCTGTTTTTGAACAAGTGAATGAAATTAACCGTATTTTCCTTGGGGGTACGGCTGTGTCCTTGGTGATTACTATCTTTTTAGGAATTTTAGTGGCACGAACAATTACACAGCCAATTTCAGATATGCGTAAGCAGGCACAGGCGATGGCAAAGGGTAACTATTCTCGAAAAGTGCGGGTTTATGGTACAGATGAGATAGGGCAACTTGCGATAACCTTTAATCATTTAACGAATCGCTTGCAGGAGGCACAATCTACTACGGAGGCAGAGCGGCGAAAGCTCGATTCGGTCCTTAGTAATATGACGGATGGTGTTATTGCGACAGATCGAAAAGGGCGCATCATTCTTATTAATGATCCTGCGCTAGAACTGCTGCATATTTCAAGAGATATTACATTAGGTCGTCCAATTGCATCTGTTTTAGGTATTGACCAAGAGTATAGTTTTGAGGATTTAATTCATATGAATGATGCGGTGAATTTAAATTTCAGTACGGCAGACGCACCGTATATTTTACGTGCTAATTTCTCGGTTATTCAAAAAGAAACAGGCTTTATTAATGGGCTCATTACTGTACTGCATGATATTACGGAGCAGGAAAAAATAGAGATGGATCGTAGAGAATTTGTATCGAATGTGTCACATGAATTACGGACACCATTAACGACGATGCGTAGTTATTTAGAAGCGTTAGCTGATGGTGCATGGAAAGATGAAAATATTGCTCCAACATTTTTGAATGTTACACAAACAGAGACAGAGCGTATGATTCGTTTAGTGAATGACTTATTGCAGTTATCACGAATGGATAGTTCAGATTATGAGTTGAATAAAGACATTGTTCTATTCAATTCATTCTTTAACCGTATTATCGATCGTTTTGAAATGTCTAAGTCAGACAAAGTGAGATTTGAACGTTTATTACCAGAAGCCTCTTATTATGTAGAGATTGATACGGATAAGGTGACACAGGTTATCGATAATATCATTTCCAATGCTATTAAGTATTCACCAGATGGAGGCAATATTCGCTTTGGCTTTACAGTGCAAGGAGACATGCTAAAGGTTATGATTTCTGATGATGGTATGGGAATTCCTAAGGAAAATGTTGGACGTATTTTTGACCGTTTCTACCGAGTAGATCGAGCTCGAGCACGATCTATGGGAGGTACTGGCCTAGGTCTAGCTATTGCCAGGGAAATGATTGAAGCTCATGATGGTAAAATATGGGCCGAAAGTGAGGAAGGACATGGAACAACGGTGTTCTTCACATTACTACTTAATTTAGATGATTTCGACGAGGCAGGTGAGTGGGAATGAAATATATAGAACCAGTTAAATCCGTTGTATTATTCCTACTCGTTGTGCTAAGTGTGGTTTTAACTTTTATGATTTGGACATACACGCCAGATTATAAATATATTGAACAGACTGAAGGAAAAGAAATCCTGATTGGTCCACAAAAAAAAATGGCGGATGTCATTCGTCCATATAAAGCTATTTACCGTTTTGATAAGGAATTTACCGGAACAGTTTCTAATGGCGTCATGGAAGATATTATGCAAACATTTGAGGGGTGGAATATTCTAGATTTAATGCCTGTAAACAATAATCTTACGGCCGACTCTGTAAACGAGATGATTCGTACTAATAATTGTATGACTGTCTTTTTTACTGGTGAGATTCCTTACTCTGCCTTTAACTCAATTTTTCAGTTCGCCGATAAGGAGTTACCTGAAACAACCTTTAATCGTATGATTATAGATTGGAGTAAGTATAGTAACAAAGAGTTACAGGTGTTTTTCATTAGTGGCAATAATGAATCATTGATGCGTTCGCATGTAAGTCTAGAAAATGCTAATCAGTTTGTACGAAATATTATTGAGCCAGCGAAAACATATGGTACTTTTACAGAGGTGGAGCGAGATGGCTTTACCTCACTATATATTGCAAACGATAAAATTGAATCAGCAAAGTATACGTATTTTATCGAAGAGAAACCTGAATTGTTTAAAAATGTAGTATTTACAAATCTAAAAAGTGTCCGGCGCACTGATGAAAGTACAACTACTGAAAGATATCAAGATGGAATGTCACGGATGGTGCTTGATTCAAAATTGAAATCATTGACCTATGTATATCCTGCTGCAGAAAGTAGTATAAGAATAGCACCTTCCAAGCTCTTGACGGATAGTTTTGAATTTATCAATGAACATGGAGGCTTTACAGATGATTATCGCTATGTATCAACAAGTACAAGCAATAACCAATTAGATTATCAGCTATATTTACATGGATTACCGATTTATAGTGAACAGACTATAAATCGAATTTCAACCGTTTGGGGAGATAATCGTATTTTCGTCTACAAACGTCCATACTTTTCTTTTGAGAAAGATATTCCATCCGAAAGAGAGATGAAAGAACTTCCGTCAGGATCGGAAATTGTTGAACAGATTAAAAAGCTAAATAACATTACTTTATCAGATATAGATGACATTGTTGTGGGTTTCTATTTGACTCCTGATCAAAGCACAATAGTGACATTAGAGCCGTGCTGGTTTGTAATTCGTAACGGTGTATCCACGAAACTGACGCCTGAAATAGTAGGGGGTGTCAAAAATGGATTGGAATAGAACAAAATCTATTTTTATATTCGTTTTTTTAATCTTAAATATCTTCTTGTATTGGCTGTATTTAGATCGTTATAATGAAGCGCAGAGCGTAGAAATACTAGGTGAAAAAACAATAGAAGCCCGTTTAAAAGATGATAATATTACGTATGGACCACTGCCTAATAGTAACGAGACTGCTACTTACATTACAGGCGAAGTGCATATTTTTAAAAATACTGCTCCTGATGATAATCAGAAAGTGAGTTTCACGGACGAGACACATACAAAAATAAGTGCTGTTTTTGTCAATCCTGTGAAATTACGAAATATTGATGATGATGCAAGTTTTATCGATTTTGTCCACACAAACGTTAAAAATGGAGATTCTTATGCATTATGGAAGGTAGACCGTGAGGAACGAGTCGCAGTCTTCTTCCAGAAGAAAAATAATCGAATGTTCTATTACAATGATAGTGCCGTATTAAAAGTACACTGGAATATGGATAACGAAGTGATAATGTATGAGCAGACAATGATTGATAATATTGAAGAAATGGAGCAACAGGAAACTGTCATTCCACCACTTCAAATTTTCCAAACACTTTATAATAAAGGGCTATTAAAGTCAGAATCAAGTATTAAGCAAGTGAAGTTAGGTTACTCGACATTTAGTAATTTAACGCAAACGCAAGTGTTGATACCAACATGGGAAGTACAAGTGGAATTATCGGACGGAGAAATAGAAGAGCACTTCGTTGATGCTATTGATGGGAAAATTATCGAAATCCAAGGAGACAAGCAAAAAGGCGAAGAGGAAGACTGGGGAGTTGAATAATGCGATTTAGTGTTTTAGCAAGTGGCAGTACAGGAAATTCGATTTATGTAGAGAATGAAGATCACGCATTTATTGTCGATGCTGGTCTCAGTGGCAAAAAGATGGAGCAACTATTTACAAAAATCGACCGCAATATGAAACAACTAAGTGGCATTTTCGTTACGCATGAGCATAGTGATCATATTAAGGGAATAGGTGTATTGGCACGGAAATATAATGTACCTATTTATGCAAACAACAAAACATGGCAGGCGATGGACGGGCTAGTTGGTGAAATACCTTTAGAGCAACGTTTTGAATTTGACATGGATACTGTAAAGCATTTTGGTTCATTAGCCGTTGAATCCTTTGCCGTATCACATGATGCAGCAGATCCAATGTTCTATAGTTTTCATGAAAACGGGCGTAAGCTTGTTGTTATTACGGATACAGGCTATGTTAGCGACCGTATGAAGGGTATCATTCGAGGTGCTGATTCCTTTGTATTTGAAAGTAACCACGATGTGAATATGCTGCAAATGGGGCGCTATCCATGGTCTATCAAACGTCGTATTTTAAGTGATGTAGGGCACGTTTCAAATGAGGATGCAGCTATAGCAATGAGTGAGGTAGTATTTGAAAAACCAACGAATATTTATTTATCACATTTAAGTAAAGATAATAATATGAAAGAGCTTGCGCGCATGAGTGTCACACAAACTTTGCAATCCTGCGGCATTATTGCCGGAGAGTATTTAAATTTACTTGATACAGATGCAGAAGAGCCGACGAAATTAGTAACTGTTTAACTTCTTTCAATAAATGTTTTTGGCTTAGCGAGAGTTAATAATTTCGACATTATACAATAAAAAAATGAAGCTTTAATGGGGCTGTTCAATCACATTTTATAGAAAATGTGATTGAACAGCCATTTTTATGTCCATTTTATTTATTTTTCATCTGATTTTAATGTTTGAATTGTAATATTAGAGTAACAACTAACAAATACTGATAAGGGAAAGGATGAGGAGAATGAGCTATTTTCAAGATGATGATAAAAACAATGATCTATTAAAAAATGATGAAATACAGAAGTCACCTCTTCAGGAGCGACTCGATCAAGAGGAGCGAGAAATGCAAGAGAAGCGTCATAAAAAGAAAGGCGGTGGCGGAGGTAAGGGTGGTTATTTTTTCACTGGTCTTATTGGTGTCATCATAGGTGCTTTACTCGTTTGGCTCATGATGCCTGGACTTGTCAATCAAATGCCAGGTACAACGACAAGTAGCACAGGTAATGGTAATAAAAATGAAACGACCATTAATCAAGTTGCAACAGAAGTGACAACTGATGTTACGAAAGCAGTAGATAAGGCTTCAGATGCTGTTGTAGGGATCACAAATATTCAAGAAGTATCAAGTGGCGGATTCTGGAGTTCGCAATCTTCAACAGAACAGGCTGCAGGAAGCGGTTCAGGTGTTATTTACAAAGTTCAAGGTGATAAAGCCTTTATCGTGACAAATAACCATGTTATTGAAGGTGCAAAGCAGTTAGAAGTAACAATGCCAGATGGTACGAAAGAAGTAGCACAATTAGTTGGCCACGATGTTTGGACAGACTTAGCAGTCATTTCAATCAGCTCTAAAGATGTTAAGACAGTAGCGACATTTGGTAACTCAGATGTATTAAAACAAGGTGAAACAGTAATTGCGATTGGTAACCCACTCGGCTTAGAATTCTATGGTTCTGTTACTACAGGTGTTGTTTCTGGTAAGGATCGTTCTGTACCAGTTGACATAAACAATGATGGCACTATAGATTGGCAGCAAGAAGTATTACAAACAGACGCAGCTATCAATCCTGGTAATAGTGGTGGTGCACTTGTAAACATTGCTGGTGAATTAGTCGGCATTAACTCCATGAAAATTGCGGAATCTTCTGTTGAAGGTTTAGGTTTCTCAATTCCGATTAACTCAGCAATTCCAATTATCGAGGAGTTAGAGAAAAATGGTGAAATGAAACGTCCAACAATGGGTATTTCATTAGCAAACTTAACAGATGTTCCGTCATTCACCCAACAGCAAACGTTAAAATTACCAAGAGACATAACAACAGGTGTTGTTATCACAGAAGTTGTGGCGAACTCTCCAGCTTCAAAAGCAGGCGTTCAACAATACGATGTTATTGTTGAAATGGATGGCCAAAAAATCGAAACAGCAATCGATTTACGTAAACATCTATATAACGACAAAAAAATTGGTGATAAATTAACGATGAAAGTATACCGCCAAGGTAAATTAGTGGACCTCTCACTAACATTAACAAATAGCGATTCATTGTAAATTAAAAATCAGTGGGGATTATATGATCTCCACTGATTTTTTTGTGGAATCAAAAAATATTATTTATCATCAAAAGTTAGAGCTAATATTTGTTAGAATATATGCCATTTTTATAAGTTGATTGTAGTGGAGGCTGGGTGACTCCTTGGGGCTCATCGGACGCCCTAGCCGGAACGGAGATCAACCGGACATTATAGTGATGAGCCAAAAAATATTCGGAGGCATCGACTGAATTATTAAGAATGATTTAGAAAATATTGTGGATAACTAGAAAATTGTGAATAATAACATTAACACAGCGAGTGGCGGTAGGAAGCCTGTTCTTCCATACTTGCCTGTCCTTTGTTACAATAGATTGTGGATAACATAGACCGAATTGTGAATAAGTTTGTGGAAATTTCGGAAAATAAGAAGAGGTGCAAAAATGGAAAAATACAGTTGTAAAAACCATATAGAACACGCTTTAGACATGTTTGTGGCAGAGCAAAAAGAGTTCCCGATTATGGATAAAGTCGAAGAGGATAAAAAGTTATCCACAAAATGTAGCTACTGTGAACTACCTGCAGAATATCTTGTATCAAGTAAATAACTTTACACAAGATATAGGAATCAATTGTGGATATGTTGATAACTTTTGTGGATAATTTGTTTGTAAATGAAATGTAAAGGTGGATAACGTGTGAATATAACGATTGTATCAGTCGGAAAACTAAAAGAAAAGTACTTAAAAATGGGCATAGACGAATACGTAAAACGTCTCGGTGGCTACGCAAAAATGGATCTAATCGAAGTGCCAGATGAAAAAGCACCCGAACAGCTAAGCGAAGCAGAAATGGAAATCGTCAAGAAAAAAGAGGGTGAACGTATTCTATCTAAAATCGGTCCAGATACATACGTTATCGCCTTAGCTATTAACGGCAAAATGAAAACCTCAGAACAAATGGCGGCAGATCTTGAATCCCTTATGACCTACGGCAAAAGCAAAATCGCGTTCGTCATCGGCGGATCCCTTGGTTTACACGAGGACGTGTTGAAACGGGCTGATGAACTACAATCCTTTGGAAAGATGACATTACCACATCAACTAATGAAGCTTGTTTTGGTGGAGCAGATTTATAGAAGTTTTAGGATTATGAAGGGTGAACCGTATCATAAGTAAGTGCAGTTTTAAACAATTTATTGGAAATATGCTTTCCGATAAATTGTTTTTTTTATATACTGTGGTTAGCAAAATTTTATGAGAGGTGATTAATTGCGTGATGTAAGTAGTTGGGGATTTTATGGATATGGTGTAGATAGTACACTAGAAAAAATTGAATTATTGGCACCTGAAAGAACACCAAATGAATCAGAGGGACATAGAAGATACATATTGAAATATCCTAGAATTTTTGAAATCGGAATTTCTTGGGAGGATATTACAGAGTTAATTGCATCACAGGTAGGGAAGCTTTTGAAGTTGAAAATGATGGATGTAGAAATTGTTCAAAGAGAAGGTAGAAGAGGTGCTCTTTTAAAGAATTTTGTGCCTTATAGAGGACAATTTTTGGAAGGTGGTTCGATTCTTTCTGATTTTGAGGACTATGAAAGCCCTATCTTGTCAGAACTAAAAGGTGAAGATTTAATAAACTTTGGTTTGGATATGATTGAAAAGCTTCCTTTTTGGAAAGATATTAAGAAGGAATTCATCGCAATGAATTTTTTTGATATTTTAATCGGAAACCAAGATAGGCATCCGTTTAATTGGATGATGCTTTATTATGAAGATGGTAAGAAAAGTTTTTCTCCTATATATGATAATGGCGCATCACTTGGCTTTAGGTTTGATGATGAAAAATTAAAAATGTATTTGTCAAATGAAATTCAATTACATAAATATATAAGAAATACGAAAGTTAAAGCTGGATTATTTGAATACAAACAGGTTAAGGCGAAGGATTTAATTAAAGTATTGAAGAATAGATATATTGAGGAAAGTAGTATTATCATTTCTCATATTGAAGCTTTTGATTTCTATAAGTATGAAGGGTATATTGACCGAAGTCTTTTTTTAACCGAAAGGCAAAAGGAATGGTTAAAGCTAATTATTTCAATTAGACAGGAATATATTTTAAAATGGTATAAAGGGGAGGAAAAGATATGAATAAACATGAATCGCTTTGGTTAGTTTGGCAAAATGTTAATACTCGCTTATTTTATCATGTGGGGACATTATCATTTTACGATAACCAGTATACATTTCAGTACACATATCAAAGTAATGGTCCTCAAAAAATAAATGACGCTATAAAGAATGGTTATTTATTACATCCTATGTTTCCAGATTTGAAAAAGGAATACAAATCCAAAAACTTATTTGGAGCATTTAAACGTCGATTACCATCGGAGATTCGAGTGGATTTTAAAGAAATTTTGAGCGATTTAAGCCTTTCAGAAGGCTACTCTGAAATGGAATTGCTTGAACGTACTCGTGGAAAATTAGGTGGAGATCAATATTCTTTTGAAAAACCATTAAAAATTATTGACGGCATTTTAAAAACTTCATTTTATATTAATGGTATGTCTTATCAAGATTTACCTCAAAATTGGTTTGAAGTTTTAAAGTCATATAAAAAAGTTATTTTAAAATTAGAACCTGAAAATCCAGTAGACGAAAATGCAATTGCAATTTATACGGGATTTAAAATCAAGTTAGGCTATGTCCCAAGATTTTATGCATCAGGGATATCTGCATTAATAAATAATGGAATGTCACCTGAAATTTCTGTTAACTATATAAATGAGTCAAGTACATCAAGTTGGTGGGTTAAATTAGATTTTGAATGTGAAGTACCTGAGATAAATAAAACAAATTTATCTAAAATGGATCCAATCTTCGAATCAGTAGTGTGAACTACTTATTTATAAAGAGCTTGGAACATAACTAAATGGTTCTTTCATAAAGTCGAATAATCTCTAAATTAACAAAAGACGATAAATTGAAAAACCGAACTATTCCAAAACACTTTATGAGCGTTTCATTGAATAGTCCGGTTTTTTTGTTGGCTGAAACACTTATGTCCCAGTTTCTTTCATTGTTAATAAAATACAAGACTAATGAAGATTGATATAATTTAGTACAAGGAGATGAAAGATTTTATAATGAAAGTAATATTAGCAATTTTTCTTGGTATCATAACTATATTTGTCTTAGCAATATTTACAAATACTATAATGTTATTAAATACATTTCCAGGATTCGTTCAGGGGGATATTGGAAATTGGATAGGGTTTTATGGAACACTAATAGGAGGTCTATTAACACTAGCTGGTGTATTTTTAACTATTCAATTTAATAAAAAACAGATTAATGAACAAGAAACTATCCGAAAGGAAGCAGAAGCGAAAAATAAAAATTTAAATACAATTAAAATTTTATGGGAGATAGAATTAAGTCTCACAACGTTAGTTAAAGAGTTAAGGATCCTAGCAGAATATATTGAGGGAAAAATTAATACCATAGATGTTCATGAATATGCTCTATTAGTGAATGGAAAATTAGATAGTAAATTTTATAAAAAAGATATAAAACCTAATTCTGAACAAATAAAAAATATTTTAGGTAAAGTTGGCTTTGATTATACATATGAAAAATTTATTCAGATACAAGACCAATTATTAAAAACAAAAGATCGTTTTGATAATAAAAATTTACAAGTTAAATCTGCAGAAGTAGATTGGGATATTTATGAAAAAATTAATTCTATCGCGAATGAGTTATATGAAATATTCGATACTCAAAAGTGTGTAACAACGATAGATTCTAATCATTTATCGGTTTTTAAATCATAGTCAGGGCTAATTATAAAAAAGTTAAACGGTATGATGGGTATTGGAGCAAAGGTTTCAGGTCTTATATATTCAGTTAGAGAAAAAAGAAATAAGATTGAAAAACAGTATTTTAATATTTTCTAAAACCTCCAGTTAATGTGGTGGGGTGAACCTAATGAGTAAAAGCAATAAATTGTGATACTATTCTAGATGATTTCAAAGGTAAGAGCTGATTGCATGGATGAAAGAATCCCTCTTAAAATACAGAGGGATTCTCAAGCTTTTATACAAGAAGTGTCTCAATACAAATGACATGTCCTTTGTATGATGTTTGTTAATTTTTATTCATGGGTGATTTTAATTGTATTGTACTTTGTTAGTAAGAGATTAAGAGGAAAGTAAATTAGAGGGAATGGCTGATAGAGGCTATTCTCTTTTTATTTAGGTATAAAATGGAGAGGAGGAAGTGAAATGTTATATTTTGTGTTGGGTACAGTAGTTGGGATAGCTTCTAGCATATTATCAGATATAATGTCTTAAATATAAGAAAGGCGAGGCAGATATTATAAATAGCAATTAAAGAAGACATGATACAAAAGACACAGGCTTTTAAATTAAGATATGTATAAATGTTTGCTTATGCAAGTGCAATATATGGTATATTATATTTAAAATGATTCCATATATTGGGGTGGTAAAATGGATTTTAATATCTATAAGATATTTATTGATAGGGAAGAATTTATAAATATTTTACGAGAAAAGGGAATGGAAAGAAAAGGTGAGAGAATCACACATGATAGTAAATTAATAATAAATAATGAATCGGTAGACCAATTTGAGATTGAAATTGATTTTTTCTTTAAATTATCTGGAGAAGAAAGTGTTGAGATTGATTGGTTTAATTACTGGTCTTCTATTTTTGATTCAATACAAAAAGAAACAAAGATAATTGAATCAGCATATGGAATGATTATACTGTCAATTCATCAATCCGTATATGCAATCTCATTAGGGCGAGGTCATAGCTATGCTAATAGTTATTCGGATATGGATTTTGGTTTTGATGTTGCTGAAATAATTCATGATGAAGAGAGTGTGGAGGTAAAGGGTTCAAAATTCTTTAAACAAACAAAATCTAAATCTCTAACACAGTATAACTCTAATAGTATCGTTGTCTCTGAAATAGGGGAGAGTCATGAATTTTTAATTAGCAAGATAAAAATGAAAGAAAAATATAAGCATTTCCATTTATTTAGTTATGAAAAAAAAATAAAGTTCAGTAATTCTGTTAAAGTGGAAAGCGATTCTTATCAACCTCTACAAATCATAAAAATTGTGCATGAATTACATTACATTTATGAAAATGAAGATAGGTTGGGTAATTTGCCCAGAATGATAATTATAAAAGACACAGAAGATAATGCACCAATGCTTTCAGATTTAAATAATAGACTATTAACGGCAATTAAATCAAATAATGAATCTGTAAGTATTGCATATTTTATTGAAGAAAACGGAGATATGATAGTCAATCCTTTTAGTGATGAGGAAGTAGCACTTGTTTATGATAGAAAAACTTATCCACTAACAAGTTATTCTATTGATGCTATTTCAAAAGTATTATCGGATATAAACTGTACAGATATAACAAAGGCTTCAATTCGAAATTTAACAGATAAAGAAACAGTAAAGATTATTAAACTTCTAGATTTCACTACTAAATATCGAGGCGAAAAAGATTACTCTTTATATAAAGGGAAATGGGCAAGTTTTAATACTTCGTATATTAACTTTATTGAGCAGCAAATTAATAGAGTTAATGAAGTTACATTTTATAATCCACCATATAACTTAACTCAAGATAAAATAATAAGCGGTAGAGAAATACAAATAAGAAATACTGAAAAATATGACCAAAAACCTAGTTATGCAGAGTATCCATATAATATTTACTTAGAAAATAAATACGGATTCATACTTTTAGATAGAAAAAGGGAACATCCATCGTATAAATTTGTGGAGTTTGCAGATTTATACGATAGTAGTACTAAATCACTGATTCATGTAAAAATTGGAGATACAACAAGTTTAAGATACTGTATTCAACAGTCTTTGCATAGTACACAAATTTTTAATACTAAGAGAGATGTTTTGGAAGTATATGAAGTAGATGAAGTCACGATAGTATCTATGCTATTTGTTTTAAAAAGCACTAGTATTATTTGTGATGACGAAAGGATTGATTTTTCTAAAAATAACTCAGTTTACTTCAAAATAGAACTAATTGAATGGTTGAATACAGTACAATCACTTGGATACCAACCGCAAATTATAATTGCAATAGATTCCCGTGGGACTAGTAGTGAAGAAAATACAGAAGAATTAGTTACAGAAAATACTTAGAACCTCACTTAGATGCGTCACGGTGAACCGTACCATAAGTAAGTGCGGTTTTAAAAAAGACCATTTAGGACGTTGAAAATTTGCAACGTCTTAGGTGGTTTTAATTTATTGAGTAAGAAAATATAAATTTCCGCAGAAGGTAACATTGAAAATGCTATTATTTACGTTTATGGCAAAGCGCTTTTGTTTATGATTTTAATTGATAGCCCCAAAAAATTTCATGGAAACAAAAAAGGCAACATCTCACAAGGAGATGCTGCGGTAGAATTCTTTGTTCCTGAAGAACTCTAATGGGTTTGGCACCCAATAACGCTAATTTGTTCAATCTAAAATTACCATTATTCGGTGTCAATAATTGTTGTTTACTACTTATATAATATAGCATAGCAACCTGTGATATATTAATTAATTATGTATTCTGTGTATACGTTACCATTTAACCTCTGTAGCTAATAAATTTTACATTAGGAAAGTTATAAATGAATAAAATAAGCTGTATAGAAAGTTAGATTTTTACTAACTTCTATACAGCTTATTATTTTTAATCCCTATATAATGTGCTTTAAAACATGCATCTCACTCTAAAAAAACCGATCATGTATGCCACAAATTTGCGCTGGGCATAAACATAATCAATGCATAGTCAGAGCTATTATCGTTAACTTTTTATTGCTAAGCCACTAAAAGAAATCGGTCCAACAATATTTGCTTGTGTGTTAGGTGTAATGTTCTCAACAAAAACCTGATAGAAGCTAGCGCCAGCTGGTAAGTTGGAATCAATAGCTTGGAATGTAAAGATATAGTTTTGTTCTGAACCAGCTGATTCTGCGCCATTTTGAGTATTATAGATTTCTTTCCCGTTACGGAAGATTCTAAATACAAGTTGAGAAATATTTGTAACTCCCGTCACACCAACGCTTGCAAGTAGCTCAACGTTATTATTTCTTGAAGCGGTGCCTGGGATGTTTATTTGAATCGAAGCTAAAAGAACTCTAAATGGAGCTTGTGGAATTGGAAAAGCAGTTTCTGGGTTAAACGTACTTAGAGGTTCAGTTGCTTGGTAATCAAGAACTTGCGCCATTTTATCACCTCCTTTTGCTAGGATACTATAAGATATGTTCTATATTAGAGCTCCGATTGTGTAGTAAACTAAGCCGTGCTATTTTTTTAAACTTTGTTTAGTTACCCGTTCTAGCTCTACTTAAATTTGTTGTGTGTAAGCTCTCAAATTAAAGTCATGTAGATGTATTAGGGAGAAATTTTTCATAAGTTTGAGGAATAAAATATGTGAAAAGGTATGTGAACATAGTTGTTTTTCATACCTTTTAGACGGGATTAAAGAAAGGTGTTTAAATTTGAGGTTGCTATTCTTTTTGCATTGAAATGAGCCAAATAAAATCATCCTCAATAATAATTTGTATGTCTTGGCCGAGGCTCATCAACTTCTCAGCTTTTAATTGTTTCGTACTTATACCACGACGTTTGTTCCCAAGAATAAGGAAATCTGTATCCTGTGTAACTGCCCCTTGCATAATCCCTCCATAAGCTCGTACTTTTTTCGCAGCTTCTGAACGTGTCATAGTGGAAAGGGCCCCAGTAAAGACGATTTGTTTATTATAAAACGGATGCATCAAGCATTCGGATGGGTCAGAAAGTAAGATGACTTCTGTGTTGTCCTTATTGTTGTTCATGTTTACTCTCCTTAATTGAAATGAAAGATTTTTACCTGAATTATAGGTGAGATTGATTGATACGATAGGATGTAGGTAACAAAAGAATGTCTCTCTACATTTAAACTATTCATGGAGAATAGTATCATATAGATCCGTTCTTCATGAATACTTGTATCAATAGATGAAAATAAATTGATTTCGCATACTTTTTTCCAAAAGAAGGATTTTATAAATATTGCCCGAACTATGGAATAAGAGCAGACAAAAAAATAAAATTTCTTATTAAACAAACTAGCTCATTAGCAAACGAAAAATAAGGGGAAAAGGATGGTTCATAGTGATTCAATTCCAAAAAGATAATATTACAGTTTTTCAAAGTGCATTATATATGACTACCTCGGCAATTATTCAAACGAATGAAGCAGTAATTATGACAGATCCTAATTGGCTACCTATCGAAATTGAAGAAATTAAGAGCTATATAAATGAGATTAAAGGTGATAAACAACTATATATTATTTATACACATAGCGATTTTGATCACATTGTTGGGTCTGGGGCATTCCCAGAAGCTAAGGTAATTGCCTCTAAACAATTTGATGAAAATCCTAACAAAGAAGACATCATGCAAAAAATTAAACAATTTGACCAAGGATATTATTTGAATAGAAGCTACTCACCTAAATATCCAACTGTAGATATTGTTGTTTCAGAAGATGGGCAAAAATTAGAATTAGATTCCGTTACCATGACATTTTATCAAGCACCTGGTCATACGAATGATGGTTTATTTACAGTTATTGAGCCTGTTGGTCTGTTTCTGTCTGGCGATTATTTGTCAGATATTGAGTTTCCATTTATTTTTAGCAACTATAAAGACTATGTAATTACGGTCAATAAAGCTGAAAATATTTTGCTTAATCATCACATAACGACCCACATACCTGGACACGGTACGACAACGCAAAATCAACAGGAAATTCAAAAAAGGATAAACAGTTCGAAGGATTACTTAGAGCAGCTTCTTCATGATAATGGAGAGTTAGAAAGTTATTTAAGTGAAGAATATTCATTTTTTGAAGGGATGAAAAGCATTCATACTGACAATAAGAAAATGGCTGATCAAGAATTTTAAGAAAGAATTGTGCTTACAATTAATGAGGAGGAAAATCAATATGATTCAAAAAGTTGGACAAGTCGGAATCCCAGTTAAGAAGTTAGATAAAGCAATATATTTTTATAAAGAAAAACTTGGACTTTCACTTTTATTTAATACTGATAGCATGGCGTTCTTTGATTGTAATGGATTGCGACTCTTGTTAAGCCTCCCAGAAAAAGATGAATTTACTTATTCCAGTTCAATTATTTATTTTCAAGTAGAAAATATCAGTAAGACTTATGAGGATTTAGTAAGGAAAGAAGTTACTTTTATTGATGAACCACATGTTGTAGCGAGAATGGGACAAACAGAAACATGGATGGTATTTTTTAAAGACTCAGAAGATAATACTCATGCATTAATGAGTGAGGTACAAGTTTAAGAAAGACCGTCTAAATAAATGAGCGGTCTTCATACTTTTTATCAGCCTCTTTAATACTTCATTTTTTAGAGTTAATCGCATATATTATTTCATCCTAAGAATATACTATTCAACTTAGTAAATCTTATCCTAATCACCATTTTTCAACTTTTATTTAATAATGAATTTTTTGTATTATCACCAAAAGTTGTGGATGAAATTTGTTAAGACGTATGCCTTGTATATAAGTTGATCTTCATTACGACTGGGTGACTCTTTGGGGATCAGCAATAGAGGAACGAAGGCTAAAACCACCACATCCTGTGATAACGCCTTCGCCCCAGGAAAGCGCCCAGTCGGAACGGAAATCAACCACACGTTAAGGTGATGAGCCAATTTTTTAGTTTGTTGTTATTCGCTAATTCATCCGTACATATTTTCTGCACATTTTCCAATACTATATCTAGGTTTTTTATCAAATTAGCAGGAAGGGAAGAGGCAAAATTGGCTAAGCACTCAGATATGAGCTGGAAAAAGGATCATCCAAGCACTTTGTTTGGGAACTCTGTCCAAAAGGCGGAGCGTTTGTTGAAGCATGTAAAGTCACATCCAGAGGAGATAGCGATTGAACATGCTTTCAATCAAATCGAACATGCAGAAAATGCATTTACGAATGCAAAGGAATATGGTGAGCATTTGGATACAGTCCAACAAAATAAAGAATACTTAGAGCAGATCAAGCAGCAATTACACGAAATGCAAGGTGAGCAGTAGACAGAAGAAATAAAAATAATGCTTTAAGCGGCTTAAGCCCTATAATTAAAAGGACTTAAGCCGCTTAATTGTATTAATTTTGTTTGCAGTAACTGCACTGTTAGTCTATTTTTTATGTGATCTGTCGTGAAGGATGAGCTTAACACCGGGGTGATGATTACCTTTCCCGGGAAATATTTTTTGTCTATTTTTAATATTCGCTTTAATTTGCGTTATCACAAAAGTAGGAATGATATTTACATATGTCATGAATATCATTGATTGGATAGGGGCGCCCCTGGACAGTACCAGTTGGAACGGAAATCAACTACATGTTCCTAATCTTAAATTAACACCAAACGATTATTTTATACGGTGTGGTTTGTGCAGGGATACTTCTTGTAGTAGGGCCGTAGATCACAATTAAATTTCGATTTGCTAGGTTTTTTGAAAAAGGTTGCCCATTTTTGAGGAAGATAAGTGTATAAGCAGAAAGATTTAGTTGTAATTGGCCATCACTACTCACTAATTGATTATTAAAAAAGTCGACTTTAACATTTTGATTGTTATTTTCCTTTACAACAACAAGTGCTCGATATTGAGGCGGGTATATTAAAGGTACAGGTGCATTCCCATCATAATATCCAGTAATCTGATCGCCGGGAGTCACAATTTCTTGGTTTACAAAGTAAGTAGAAGGAGAGATGACAAAATTGACGATGCCCTGAGTACTATCTTCAACTGTCATAAGCTTATAACAGCCTTCCTTTTCTCCATTTTGCCCAATTGGGAAATCATCAATTTGCGTAACGACACCACGAAATGATTTAAAGTTTACCATTGTTATTCCTTTCTTTATAAAATTTCAAGCAACCATTGGTGAGACAAATGTTCAGTATAACTATTGTTTACCCAAAGGAACTTATTTGAATTCAAAATAAAAAGAAAAACCAATCTTATAATAAGTGCTTTTGTACAGCATCATTATAATTTATGTAACATCTCCAATTTGGGTGACAGAGAGTGATTGTAAGGACAGGTTTATATATTATATGAATCAATATATACTTAATTGGCAAACTATAAACGTTATTTTTAAGAGGAGGGGAGCCTATTGAAGTGGATTTCTAAAAATAAGAAACTCCTTTTAATATTCATCATTATTATTATTTTCATTGCTGGTATACTCGATATCAAATATGAAGGATTATTCTTTCAAATATTACCTGAATCTGTTCAAAACTATTTAGCTGATATTTTCTAAGTAGAATTGCATTTCTAGGACACAAAGACTGGCTAAAAAACGAGTCTATTCATAGTTGGAATTGGATTTTTATCCAATTCCTTTATTTAATCTCAAGCAAAAATTCAAAAACAGCTTTATCAAATACATAAAGAACATATTAGTATCTCAGAATTTGAAGAATGGCTTTACGAAACACAAGAAGTTGAAAGTGTTTATAACAATGATTTTCACTTCAAGTTACTTGATTTGGATTATAGAAAAGAAGAAGAAAAGATAAAATTTCATAATATTGAAAGGGTGTTTAAAGAATAAGTCATGAAAGGATAAAGTGGTGGTGAGGCAATGAATGAAGTTGTAAAAGCAATTTTATCTCCAAGTAAAGAATATAAGGTTGAAATTATTAAAAGAAATGACGGTCTTTATACAATAGAGATCTTCAGATGGTTTGAGTGCGATATCGATTATTCATATGAGTATTGGAGTCCTATCACACAAGGCTTTTCACTAATGGATACAGAAGAAAGTGCAATGGAAATTGGTGTTGAACAATTAAAAGTATACTCTGGTGAAATATTTGACTTTTAACTTAATTAGCAACAGCGGTATATTTTGACTTGTACTAACAGGAATAGTTCCGAAGATGATTGCTTCTCGTCTGAAATCTGTTGACATGGAGTTAACTCCATCTTTTAAAGTAAAAGTATTAAAAGAATGGGGTGATGTGAATGGCTATTATTACTTATGTATTGATAGGGTTATACGCATTATTGACAGGGATTGCAGGCTTGCAACAATGGAAAGAGAATGGGCATCAAATACGAATATTCTTATTTGTGGTCTTATCCGTTAGTATTCTTGTAACGATATTTTTACCAAACAAAGCTTTTGTACTGATGTTACTAATCCTTGAATTTGTTCTGTTACATGTATTAGCAGTTGCAGAAGGGCTAGTAACAAATAAACAGCTAAGATATAGTCACCATATCGTTCGCTTCATCTTCCATTGTATACTGCTATTAATGGTTTATAAATTTATTTACTAGTAGGTGATGATCATAAAAATCAGTGAATTTGCTACATGTACTGGTCTTAGTAAAGACACTATCCGTTATTACGAAAAAATGGGTCTATTACATCCAGAAATAAATAACAAACATCGTGAGTATAACGAGGATCATATCGAAATCATTAGTACGATTCTTAAATTAAAGCAGTGTGGTTTTTCACTTCAAGAAATTAAAATACTTTTTGAATGGTCGCAAAATACTGATGAAAATGATGAATTGACAGAAGCGGAAATTCAAAACCTTCAAAAGATGAAAATATTATTTCAAAATAAGTATAAGCAGATGATTCAAAGAGAAAAAGAGATTAAACAAATAAAGCAAGTCTTATAACGTGCTGATTATAAAATGGAGCAGCTATTAGAAAAAAATAAAGGTTAGATAGGTGTTCTCATAAAAACCACTGTATTATTGTAAAATCCTGAAAACGACGAATATATTCTCCCTTCATGCACTTAACTAATAATAGGAAAAAGTAGAAATTGATTGCATTAGCTAATTTATTTACTGAGCGAAGAATAGGATGAGATTTGACTTCTTTGGTTAGACTAAATGAAATAACACTAGAAAATAGTGCGAAGATTCGATATATTTTTATATGTAGTGGAGCTGGTGCAAAAACAAGACTGGTTCCATATTTTTATGTTATTATATAG
>NZ_JBHJTF010000032.1:0-56678 GCF_042267565.1 Lysinibacillus sp. NPDC056232
GACTTAATTTTATAAGGGGGAATTGGATGCTTTACTTAGAGATTAGATATGTAGAATATGATATTGAAAAATTTATAAAAGATAAAACGAATTCTGTTGTAAAAGTTAGAAATGAATTTGATGTTAATGTTGATGTGGACGAGCTTTATAATGATTTGAATGATTTGATTTGTAAAAAAAGATTTGATGGTTTTTACATTCGTGTTAGTAAAGTGCAGAATGATATTCAAGTAATTATTGAAATGAATATCTATGAAGATCTCTATGAAGATTATAATAGTGACAATGAGAGTGATAGCTATGAACATATCTTAGCTTACTTTGAAAATTTAAAACCAACAAATGTACAGGAAAATATTAATGTATCAATAGTTCCTGATATGTTTATTAACGTAGGGGAGTTATCTGAAGAAAAATTCGAGCAAATGCAAAAAGAGTTACGTGAGCATGGTATTGAAATAGTAAAATTAAATAAATCAATACACAGAAAAGAACAGGGAGCTGGTGGTTGGTGGGAGCAGTTCATTATAGGTGTAATTTTCAGTGGAATATCATACGACTTATCTAAGGGTGTAGTAAAGTCAATTATCACTAGAGTGTTAGATTTCCCATCTTTAAGTGAGGGTTTAGATTCGTATCAATTATTAGATAATGTATCAGATGTTATGGGAACTAGTCGTGCTATGTTGAAAATAAATGAGTTTGAATTACTAGAGGATGGTAATTATTCGGTAGTTCTTCTTGATAGATATGATACTTATTTGATTGTTTGTAAACCGTCCGGAGAGATAGAAAAAATAAAGAAACAGCACAATTCTTATACGCATATTTGATACATTATTAGAGCCTATTTTAATTATTGTGTACTTAAATAAAAAACGCACTTATTTATGATACGGTTCATCGAAACTAATGCTAAATTGACGTCTTTCCTTTTTATATGATCAAAAACATGACTTTGTTTCAAAATTTGGAGGAACCTAAGTGGATTTGCTTGCACAAAAAAATGAAAGGATTTTGGTAGCAAAAGTGATTGATCTCATCAATTAATATGAAAACAAGAGTATATTTTGAAATAATTGTTCAAAACATACTCTTATTTTATTGTTTATTAACCTGTCTTCTTAGATGAAATTTAATCTGTTTTAGTCTTCATTATCCTTTGATGATAAAAACTCCTCTAATGCCTGTTTGTTCTTATCTAAGTTAATATCTAAAACATCTCCTACATTCGTACGTTTATCTTCATAAGAATTTGCAATAGGAATTCGTAAAGTGTCCATACTAGATTTTCCATTTACAATCCCTTTTCCAATGGTAAGGATTGTTTTATTATCAACATTTGTATCAAAATATGAATCTGCAACACCAAGTAATTTTGGCAAATTCATTAAGCTTGAAACACCGATTTGTTCTTTCACCTTCGTTAAAACCTCTTGTTGGCGTTCCACTCGTCCAAAATCACTTAAACGATCGTGGCGGAATCGTACATAGCCTAATAAGCCGTCACCATGTAAAGTTTGTTTTCCAGGATGTAAGGTCATATCAATTCCATAGGACATTTCATAAGGAATATCAACCTCAATTCCATCAGGTGCTAAAAGGTCAATAATTTTAGGGAATCCTTTAAAATCCGCGATAGCGTAGTAATTAACATCAATATCAAAATTTTGCTTAATTGTTTTCCTTACAAGTTCAGGACCTCCAAAAGCAAAAGCAGCATTTATTTTATTCATTCCGTGCCCTGGGATGTCGACATACGTATCCCTCATAATAGAAATAAGTTTTACATCATTCGTCGTTTGATCATAGTGTGCAATCATTAACGAATCTGATCTACCATCCTCATCCCTAGCGTCACTTCCCAGTAATAGCACATTAATCTGACCAAATTGCACATCTGCACCTTCAAATGGGTCATATGCCTTTTGGTCATCTTTATAAAGACCATCGTCTGCCATAGCCAATCCACTTTTGTATTGATAAACCGAATAAATAAGCCCTGCTACGATTACTAATGCAAATGCTAAGAACAAATTCCTTAGCCATTTACGGCTTTTTTTGCTTTTTTTCATATCTAAATCCACCTATCACTTAAGTCTAAGTTATTTTTTTAATAATGCCTTTGTAGTGAGTTGTACAGCTATTGCATCGTCTAAATAACCAATCGGAAATAAATAATCCGGTATAACATCTACAGGGATTATAAAATATAATAAAGTACTTCCAATTATGGTTAGTTCAAAAATTGTGCCCTTCCCCGATGAGAATTTCTCGTATAACTCTTTTAATTTGCTTATAAACGGACCTATGCTTCCTACACTCTTAATTTTTTCATCAAAATCCTTAAGTATCGAATTTTTACCTTCTTCTGTTTGCGCATAGAGTCCATAGCTTTCTAATTTCTGTTCAACATTTGCCACCGAAAATTCATCATCGTAAACATTTGAAGACTTAAGAAAAGCTTGTATTGAGTCAACAGACGTATGGATATCTGAATCTGGTTCTGTTTCTGGCTCTTCTTGTCTCGGTTCAATTGGGTATCCTGCTGCTTCAAAAAGAGTGATTAACGGAACACCAAGGCAGTCAGCAAAATTTTCTAAATGTTGTGGTGTCGCCTTTCTTTTTCCATTTATTATCCGTGAGATCGTAGCTGTGTCGATTCCAGTGAGTTCACTAAACTTCCGCATAGATAATGAACGTTCTTTCAACAACTCCCTCAGCAATAAACCAAGAGTACTACTGTTTCTCTGTTCAGCCATTTTCGATTCTCCCTTCTTACAATGACTAACATAACTTCACGCAGCCGTCTAATATGAAAATATCATTCTCAAGAAGTGTATAATTACGTTGACATTTTGTCAACACTTAGATCTATTATGCCTTAGCATAATTGCGTACGGATCCTTCCTGATTCCGCTGAAAGAAGTTAAAAGAAAGCTCCAACAGCGACTATTAATAAAATGACTCCACTAATAATTGTTCCAAATTGCCCTAAAGTAAATGAACCAATTCGAACATCTGCTACTTTACTTCCTAACTTAACCCCTAACCAAACCGTAATAAAACTCCCAATTGCAGCAGTGATTGAGATGACAAGCGGTGATAGACCAAGTAAACCTGCACCTACCCCATTCGTAAGTGCATTCGCCGATAAGGCTATGCCGAGAAGTACAGCTTCTCCCCATCCAATTTCTCCAGACTTATTGAAATGAGCTTCCTCAGGATTTTTTAAAATATCTTGAACATTATTGGACTGTATTTCATTGTTACTACCCACTATTGAAGACTCTTCTTTCCGTGGTTTAGCCAAAAGAATAATCCGAATTCCAATGATAAATAATAATAACGCTCCAATAATTACAGGAAGCATACCTGGAAGAATTTTAGAAAGCCAAACGCCAAATGTAATGCCCCCCATACTCATTAGAAAACAAATGATCGAGATTAAAATATTTTTATCAAATCTAACGTTTATCTTCCGAATCCCGTAAGAAAGTCCGACACCCAAATTATCAATACTGGATGAAAAAGTAAAAGCCACAATCATTAACCAATTCACTCAAACACATCCCTTATTTTTTTTATAGCATATTATTCGTGTTGACAAATGGTGCGTATTTATCCGAAAAATGTTGACAAAAAAACAACAATACCTTAGTAACACAATACAAAGTACTACATAAAACTTTGAAAAATATTGGCTTATCACCATTACATGAGCGT
The DNA here is from genome assembly GCF_042267565.1 of Lysinibacillus sp. NPDC056232. NCBI lineage: Bacteria > Bacillati > Bacillota > Bacilli > Caryophanales > Bacillaceae > Lysinibacillus > Lysinibacillus sp. NPDC056232. The sequence continues at coordinate 3,727 of NZ_JBHJTF010000032.1, forward strand.
GATATTTTTTGTTTAGCTGGGACGGGTACCCCTTCAAAGCAAACAAATTTACGCACGCCAAAAAGACCTAACGAAATAATTCATTTGTTCGCAAGGTCGGATAGGATATACTGAAAATACTATTTATGAACAGTTAGAAGCTGCTCTTTCGTAATCATAAAGTCAAGGCGCTTTGTTTACTAGAGATTTTCTATTGTTGTCAAAAGAAAATCTTTAATTTATAAAAATGAAATAAACGGTTCACCGAAACTACTACTAAACTGGTCCCCCTTATATTCCAATGTGGGATCAAAACTGATCATTTTACGCATTTCTGTTCAATTAAACTCTCTGGTAAGCTCAAACAAAGGAGATGAGGGACAATGACAACATGGAATGCCAATTTATATGATCAAAAGCATGACTTTGTTTCAAAATTTGGAGGAAGCTTAGTGGATTTGCTTGCCCCACAAAAAAATGAAAGAATTTTAGATGTCGGCTGTGGCACAGGTGATTTAGCCCATGAAATTGCTACTCATGGCGCCCATATTCAAGGGATTGATGCCTCCCACGATATGATTATCGCTGCACAGCAAAAATACCCAGACATTACGTTTCACACAATGGATGCTACAGCACTTCACAAAACAAATCAATTTGAGGCTGTCTTTTCAAATGCTGCATTACATTGGATGAAACAGCCGGATGCAGTCATCAAAAACATTTACAGTGCACTTAAACAAGGTGGCCGTTTCGTCGCTGAAATGGGCGGGCATGGTAATATCGCTTCTATTGTTTGGGCACTTCAAAAAAGTATGGAGGACTTTAAACTACCTTATATTGAGGAATATTTTCCGTGGTATTTTCCGACTTTAGAAGAATACCAGTCGAAGTTAGAAGCTGCTGGATTTACAGTTGAAATGATTTCACTAGTTGAACGCCCTACACCGCTTCATGGCGAGGATGGGCTACGAAATTGGCTAGTAATGTTCAGTAATAATCTGCTCCAGCATTTATCAGAAACTGAAAAAGAACAGATTTACGCAAAATGCGAACAATTATTAAAGCCAATGTTTTATCAGGATCATCAATGGGTTGCTGATTATTGCAGATTGCGTTTTGTTGCTATAAAAAAATAACATTCATCTATACAACTGTAATAAGCAGACCTTTTCACAAATGAAATCGCAGTAAACATTGGCGTATCATTTAGCGCATAAAAAAACGCTTGGAAAATATCCAAGCGTTTTTCTATCTATTTATTTGTTTGAACTACCCGACTGCATTTCGTAATTCCTAACGAGCATACCGTTTGATTTGAACATGCCAAGCTTCTCATAATAAGGAACTAAGTCATCGTCACAACACAAATCAACCATATAGATATCATTAAGTTCCTTTAACATTTGTTTAACTAATTCCTTGCCAATACCTTTGTTTTTATACTCCGGCAAAACTTCAAGTAACGGAATGTAGGCAGATAAAACACCATCGCTAATGGCTGTTATAAATCCAACTACATGATTCGTATGTTCGTCTAAAGCAATGACTACTTTACTACTATTTTTTAGCAGCTTTAAGTGAGTTTGTGGGTTTGGTGGATTCGGCCAATCCACAAAAAAGCCATTCAACCTATCCTCAGAAATTCCATCAAGACCATTTTTGTATATCATCATATATCAGCTCCTAAATTATTTTGAAATTTTTAGGTGGATGATAGATATCAAAAATAAAGTAGCAAAATTGCGACCCCCAAACTTTTTCTGCATTACTTTAAGATATTCGGTTCAAATTCTATAAATCCTCTAATAATTTTAAACTACATTAATGAAAAACTGACCTTTTTTAGCTTTAATCTCAAGATAATAGTTTACGTTCTTCTTTAATCCCTCCAATTTCTTGCTTTTCCCGGGCGATATATGAAACTCATCTACTATTACATGACCATTTGCATCTTTAATTCTTAAAAGTACTTCACCGTCATTATTCGCATCATTGACGATTTCCTTGTTCCAAAAAACACTATCAAACTTAAAATACTCTTGATTGTCGAAATAGACTGCATGCCACTCTTCCTTATCATCTGTTACAGTTACAGTAGTCATATTCATTGGAAAAAAGAAATTATGCACAACTCCCACATTTTGAACAACTTGATAGCCTATAATTGTGAGCATAAAGGTAAGCAAAATGGACATAAAAACTTGAATACGACGCTTTTTATTAATTCTTTTAAAAGGCGCCTTTGCTACCATGACTTCTTCTGGCAACATATTATTTGTTGGCTGCTCCATCATTTCTAAATACAATCGACACTCTTCACAATGATGTAAATGTTCCTCGACAACGCTAGACGTATCTTCACTACAAATACCATCAATATAAGAGGGGAATAAATCCTTTATTATATTACAGTTCATCCTGATCACCTTGGATCCTTTCTACCAATTTTAATTTAGCTCGATAAAAGGTTACCCTTGCCCAGTTCTCACTTTTATCGAATATCTCTCCAATCTCCTTGAAACTAAGATGGACGGAAGTTCTAAGCAAAAATATTTCACGATACGGTTCTTTTAATAGATGAATTTCTCTATGTAATGAAATAAATGTATTACGTCTTGCAAGCTCCACTTCTGGTAATTCTGCATTTGATGGAACATCCAACCCCATTTCCATCATTTGTTCTACACTACTATGGCTATAACGTTTTTCCTTTTTTAAATGGTTATAGTATGTATGCTTTGCAATTTGGCATAACCAAACAGACATCTTACATTCACCGTTGTATCGGTCTATTGACTTCACAGCTTGATAAAAGGTTTCTTGCGTTAGTTCTTCAGCTAAATCGACATTCGTTGTTAAACAAATAAGAAACCGTTTTACTTCATCTGCATAAGATTTGTAAATTTTACTTAAATCCTCCACTTTCCTCCCTCCTCTCTCTAGCCTTTTAACGGTGGATACTTATATATAGATTTTAAAGAAGATTCGTTACAAATAATTTTATTTTTTTTAAAAAAATCCTTCACAATGATGATTTTACTCAAATTGTGAAGGCTCGTAAAAATATTAGAAGGTCCCATTCTCTCTATCATGAACGAGGTAATAAAATCACCATCACACCAACCAAACAAATACCTGCTCCAACCCAATCCAAGATGTCTGGTTTTTCTCCGTCTATTCCCCAGCCCCACAAAATGGAAAGGACAATAAAGACACCTCCATAGGCAGCATAGACTCTTCCAAAGGTTGGGAAAGTCTGAAAAGTTGCGACAACTCCATATAAAGCTAACGCAATCCCGCCTATAATTCCCCAATAAAATGGTTTACCTTCTCTTAACCAAAGCCAAATTAAATAGCCGCCCCCAATTTCGCCAATACCTGCGAGGATAAATAATAATGTTGCACCTATCATTTTTTTCACTCTTTCTATATATGTTTTAAAAATTGCATTATCTGCTCTATTATACATAAAAGGACGTTACCATTAATGAAATCAAAAAATTTCGCTTTTCTCCTGTGCAACCATTTATAAGCGGTTGTTTATTTTAACAGGAGAAAGGCGAAATATTGAAAGTAGATATTGCTATTATGTTTTTACTACACTACCCTTTCTTGTAACACTTTCTAGATATGTTAAAGTCTTTATTAATTTTAGAAGGCAATTTATGCTATTTGTTTTTTATTTATACCAACATGGTTTTACATTGTTAAAATCCTGATGATCATCTAGGAAGATATTAATTCTATTTAACATATTATCCATATCTTCTGGTATTGTTTTTAATGTCCATACAACTGTTGAAAATACACACATGGCTAAATATAGGCTATACAAAGTCCAAAATTCATCACTTGGTTCTTCACCATTAAAATAACCTTTTATTTGACCAATGGAAAAAGGAATGCTAATATTTCGTGTGAAAATACCGATTTTCAAAAATTCATGAATCGGATCACCCCAATCATATCTCCCAAAATCAATAATTCCTTTTAATTTCCCTTCCTGTGCAATTAAATTACTTGGGTGATAGTCATCATGCTGAAATATATTAGGGCGATTTTCCATCAACAACATATGATTATCTATAAATTGTAGGATTTTTTCATCTTGACCAATTTTTATTGGGCATGCTAGATAAGCCTCTACATATTTTTTATGCTTTAGACTTTTTCGTTTATACCATGATTCTATATGTTTAGGTGCTTGTATTTTATGTAGATTCAAAAGCTCTTGCCCTGCTTCAAATCCTAATTGATATTGCTCTTTTTCTGTTAATACTAACAATTCAGCTTCAACATCATTCCCATCAATATAAGTGGTTACTATATAACCACGACCTTGAATTTTCCCAATCTCAATCGCTTTTATCGTTTTATTTGTATGAGTCTCAATTGTTTTTAATATTGCAAACTCCTTTTCTCTATCTTCAAATTGACTAATTGGAAAAAATCTTATCATATATTTTTCATTGCTATTTTTAAGAGAAATGAAATACTTTTCATCTGAAGAAAACCCCTTATTAATTCTCTTCAACTCTCGATAGTCTTTTAGAAAAGGTATTTCATCCAATAATTGTTCAACCATATATTCCCTCCTTTAGATAAAATAAGGAACGCAACTCCAATTTCGGTATTTAAAGACTCTTAATACAATCCCCAGTATGTAATCGTATCCGTAACGCCTATAAAAATCAGAATAACACCCGCTACAATTTGAATCACTCGTCCCATTTTCATGCTTGTACGCATAATGAATCTTTTTGCGTCAAAAAAATGAATAAGCCCCAGCATCACTAGTAGTGGCACAGAGGTTGCTATACCAAAAATGGCAGGCAAAACTACACCATACGAAGAGGTTGCGACTGGTGGCATTAACCACACGAAAAATAGCACAAACATCGTAGGGCAAAAGGCTATGGAAAAACTAGCACCCATCAGAAAAGAGCCCAATTTCCCTTCTTTTAAAACAGACGGAATATACTTAGGAATTCGATTTAGAAATTTCAATTTTAAAATTCCAATTAGCACGAGTCCTGTTATGAGCATGATCGGACCAATCGCTTTGCGAAAAATAGGAAAATACTTCGTCATCTCAGTTTCAAAGGACTGACCGAATAACCAGGCGAAGAAACCTATTAGACTAAATACGACGACTTTCCCAAGTATAAAAAAAACAATTTCTTGCCAATTGTTTTTCATTTGCAATGTTCGATTCCCATAAAAAGTGATAGCACTCATATTCCCCGTTAATTGACAAGGAGCTAAAGCGCCTACTAATCCAAGAAGAATCGCAATAATGAATGGGGAATGTTCATAGGAATTTAAAAATACTGTAATAGGTCCACTAATGATTTGGCTTATTTTCGACAATAAACTATACATCTAGAAACACCTTCTATTTTTTATAGTAAGTCACAGATTTAGTACCAACTACTACGTCTTTGTATATCAGATGGCAAACTGCTAAGAACGCCTCGATATCAGCTGTGCAATATTTCGTTAAAAAAATAGCTATTCATTAAAATCATTCACAAGAACATAAAAGAAAAATCCTGTATCAAAAAATTAACACAGGATTTTAATCAAACTTCATTTTAACCACAATTAAGCATTAATCCACCTGAATTTGACCCATCATTCCATTATCCTCATGCTCTAGAATATGACAATGGAACATGTAGATGCCCTTATGTTTAAATTGTACAGCTATTTTTACTGTCTCATCTGGTTTTACGGAGATTGTGTCCTTCCATCCTTGTTCATTTTCAGATGGCTTTTTCTCATCACGAGAGAGTACTTTAAATTGTGCTCCATGAATATGGAATGGATGAATCATGCCACCCATCATATCCGGTTTATTATAAATTTCCCATACCTCAGTAACCCCTTGCTTTTGGGTGAAATCAATTCTTTCCGGATCAAATTTCTTTCCGTTTATCGTGACCATGTCCATCATTCCAAAGAGTTCCACTTTTTTTGTGACAGGTAGATCCATTTCTTTATCTTCTAATGACAGATCATTCAATTGTTTAGGGACCATACTCGTTTCTCCACTTTGATCAGTAACTACAAATGGTAAAAGGACAGATCCATCCTCATTTATTAAAGCTAGGTCATTAACATCCTTAATTTTTGAAAAGTCAACTACAATTTCTGCCCTTTCAGAAGGCGTTAGTGTAATCTCTTTTAAAGAAACTGGTTCATTCAAGAAACCACCATCTGTTGCGATTTGAAGAAAGGAATCCCCAGTACTCAATTTAAAGGTATAATTTCTCGCATTTGACCCATTTAATAAACGAAGACGCACTTTCTCTTTGTTTAAAGTCAATTTAGGATTGAGCGTTCCATTAATTAATAATGTATCTCCAATCGTTCCGTCTGTGTTCATTGCAGCGCTATAATTCAATTGCTTCTTATCATCAAATGTTCTATCTTGGAAAATCAAGGGGAAATCGTTCTTCCCATAATCATTTGGCAATCCAAGACTTTTTGAATGTTCATCTTCAATATAAACCAAGCCTGCCAGCCCGTTATATACCTGTTCAGCTGTTTTCCCATGTGGATGTGGATGGAACCATAGCGTCGCCGCTTCCTGATTCACTTTAAATTCGATGGTATTTTCTTCGCCTGGTTTAAGAATGCTTTGTGGACCACCATCTTTTTCCCCTGACACCTCTAGTCCATGCCAATGAAAAGTTGTATCCTCATCAAGTTCATTGATCGTTCTAATCTTTACAGTTTCACCTTTTTCAAGACGAATCATCGGGCCGAGAAACGATCCGTTATACCCATACGTTTTTGTTTGAACACCATCAAATATTTCTGTTTTTCCTTTTTGTGCCCTAACTGTGTATACAACTTCATCCTTATTATTACGTTGAAGTTCAGCAGGGATTTTCACTTCATTTTTACCGGTTGAATTGTTTAAACTTACCACATTGCTATGACTCTCATGTCCCTTCATCTTGTCATGGTCCATATCTTTCATATCTTGTGAAGAATGATCCATCCCCTCCATCTTCATAGAGGAATGATCCATGTCCTTCATATCGTTATTATTTCCTTGGCTACAAGCCCCAAGTATGCCCAAACTTGCAATAATACCTACTAATGCTATTTTCCTCATTTCAACCATTCCTTTCACCTAAAGTATATAGAACAGTTGTGTAGGAATTATGTAGAAAACGGCATTTGTATACAAAATGTTGTTCCTATATTTTTTTCACTTTTGACGGAAATTGTACCGTTATGTGCTTCCACTAGCTTTTTGGTAATTGTCATACCAATACCGTTGCCAGTATATCGATTTTCCACTCGGTAATTTCGTTCAAAGATTTTTTGACTTGTTTCTTCTTCCATACCGACTCCATTATCATGTACAAGAATTATATAATCATCACTTTTTTTAAATAATTTGATGAATATAGTGCCATCTTTTTGAACATGGTACATAGCATTTTTTATAATATTGTGTAGAATTTGATTCAATCTCAAGGCATCTACCTTTGCATTGATTGTTTTGTCTAAATCCAACTCTACCTGTATTTCTTTTTCAAGTAATTCACTTGCCAACGCAATAACAGACTTTTCGATTACATTAGCAATCGGTTGCTCTTTCATCATGACCTTAAATGTAGGATTATTAATATCATTTAATGTATCTAATTCTCCAACAAGAAGAATTAGCCTATCAATTTCCTCGACACATGCTTTCAAACGATCTGGAGTAGCTGTCCAAATCCCATCTTCAAATGCACTCAAGTAGCTTTTAATCGAGGCTAATGGATTACGAATTTCATGCGCAAGATCCTGTGTCATTTCTTTACGACGGAGTTCATAAGCGTTTAATGTTTCATCTAGTTTCATCAGTGATTTACCTAATTGACCAATTTGATCATTAATCGTATAGCTGATATTTAAATGACGGTCTCCACGCACTAGTCTTAACGCAAAGTGATTCAGTTCTTGGATAGGTTTCGTTAATGTTTTTGCAATTAATAAACTAGAAATTAGTATAAAAATAAGCAAAATGCCTAATGACCACATTGCCGTTTCCCTTAATGCCATATCAAAATGGTGAATTAATTCCTTAGAATCTGGAATTTGGAGCATCATCAAATGTTCATGACCTTTATAAAGTAATATCCCTGTGATGAATAAGAGTATGCTTGTAGAAAAGATAGCTATAATTAAGGCAATTTTTATATGAAATTTCATTGATTTATAACCTTTTCATTTATTTTGTATCCCAAACCAAAGACAGTTTGGATGTACTCTTCCTTCATTTTTTTACGAATATTTTTAATATGTTGATCCACAATACGAGGATTTATATTCGAATCAAAACTATATATTTTTTGAATAATATCATCCCTGCTAAAAACTTTTTTAGGATTTTCAGCTAGTAATAGTAAGATGTTAAATTCATGTGGCGTGAGCTGAATACTTTGATGATTTACTAATACTTTTCTCTCATCTTTATGGAATTCCAACTGTCCTAAAATAATAATTTGCTTTTTATGTGAACTGGGTAACAACCTTGCTGCTCTTATTAATATTTCTTTAGGATGAAATGGTTTAACTACATAGTCATCTGCACCCATTTCAAATCCAATTACCTTATCATCAATAGAGATTTTTGCTGTAAGCATAATCACAGGAATATCGTAATTTGATTTTACATATTGGCAAATGTCTTCTCCAGCCATATCCGGCAACATTAAATCTAAAATAATCATATCAAGAGGTACTTGATCAATCACTTGGATTGCGGATTCTCCTGTATGTGCAATAAATGTATGATCTCCGTTATTTTCAAAATAAGATGCCAATACCTCTGTAATCTTTTCTTCATCATCGACGATTAACACTATCATTTTCCAATTACACCAACTTTGCATAAGAAATTCAAGAATATTATAAACAATATAGACAGTAAAAGTGTTTCATTCATACAATTACCCAATCTAATAGGCCTTTAACGACCTAACATTAATTTCATTTAACGTTTTTCAGTCCACTATTTACCTACCAACTGCATCTTTGTATATCAGATGACAAACTGCTAAGAACGCCTCAATATCCGCTGATACATATTTCGTTAAAAAATAGGTACTCGAAACGATATGGGAACATTCCTTTAACGAATAACTTTGAAGTAATTGCTGGTGAGATTCAGCCTCAATTACACTCTTTGGTAAAAAAGCAATTCCTAATCCTTGCTTAACAAAGTTTTTAATAACCTCTGTTTGATTAATATTCATGCTTTTATAGCTTGGAAATTGCTGTAGTACTTGTTGTATGTCTTGCCAGTAAGGTGCATATTCATGTGTTAATATAATTTCCTGCTGTAAAAGAGTCCGTGCATCTATCGCCTTTTTTGATATCGGAGCAATCAATTGCAGTGGTTCCTGTGCGAGAAGAGCTGTGTGAAGATCACGCGTTGTTGTCAATTTTGATAAACCGATATCTACTTTACCTGTATATACCGCTTCCCCGATTTCATTGGACTTTAACAGTTCAATCATTATTTGAATGGAAGGTTTTTGCTGCTGAAATGTATGAATGATTAATGGCAAAGTAGAATTGGCAATTTGTGGTGCGACACCAATCGTTAGCTGTGACGTAAAACCATTCAAAAGGGATACAGTAGTTTGCAATCCTTCATCAATCGTTGCCATCATTTTCTCGGCGTGTTGAAGGAAGTGAGCACCGATATGATTTAACTTCACATGCTTCCCCTGTCTATCAAAAAGCGTTGTTTGTAGATCTTTTTCTAGGTGTTGAATATGCTTAGAAACTGTTGATTGTGTCATAAAACGTTGTTCTGCCGTCTCACGAAAATTCTCTGTTTTCGCAGCAACAATAAAAGTTCGTAACCATTCTGTTTCCATAAATAAGCCTCTCTAGTTTTTCATTCATTATATCGAATTCTATTTACATCTTGAAACCTTTTCTAAAAACTGGCGATTGTTCATACCAAACATTTACTGAAATTGTACAATTAAAAAAGCAGTTGAAGATTCCCAATTTCTTGTATCTTCAACTACTTATTATGTTGTCTCTTTGTTTTTAAACAATTAGTTAACAGCTTGCTTCACTTTATCTAACACTTCATCGGATGTTGCTAATTGTAACGCTTCTGTTGCTAATGCTTGCATATCCGCTACGGCTAAATTTTTAATTAAGGAACGTGTTTTTAAAATGGATGTTGCACTCATTGAAAATTCATCTAGACCTAAACCAAGTAAGAGTGGTACAGCATATTCATCCCCTGCCATTTCACCACACATACCAGCCCATTTCTTTTCTTTGTGAGCCGCATCAATAACCATTTTAATCAAACGTAAAATAGCAGGATTATAAGGTTGATATAAATAAGATACTTTTTCATTCATACGATCCGCTGCCATCGTATATTGGATTAAATCATTTGTACCAATCGAGAAGAAGTCCACTTCTTTGGCAAAAATATCTGCCATCACTGCTGTTGATGGGATTTCAACCATAATGCCGATTTCAATCTGTTCGCTAACAGCTACGCCTTGTGCAAGTAGGTTTTCCTTTTCTTCCAAAAGAATCGCTTTCGCGTCACGGAATTCTTGCAATGTCGCAATCATAGGGAACATAATTTTTAAGTTACCGTAATTGGATGCACGTAGTAATGCACGCAATTGTGTACGGAAAATGTCTTGATACTCTAAACATAGGCGAATCGCTCGATGACCGAGGAACGGATTCATTTCTTCTTGGAGCGGTAAATAGGGTAAATTTTTATCTCCACCAATATCAAGTGTTCGGATGACAACGGCTTTACCTTCCATTCCTTCTAATACCGTTTTATAGGCGGTAAATTGCTCTTCCTCCGATGGTAAGTTGTCTCGTCCCATATATAAAAATTCTGTACGATATAAACCGATTCCTTCACCACCGTGACGTAGTACAGCATCTAAATCATTTGGTGACCCAATGTTCGCGGCTAGTTCAACTTGAACGCCATCTTTGGAAATCGTTTTTTCGTTTAGTAATATTGCCCATTCAGCTTGTTGAGCAGTAAAGTCTTCCGCTTTTTTTCTATAGGTTGCAACCACATCTTCTGTTGGGTTTACAAGTACATCGCCTGTTAAACCATCCACGATTAATAAATCACCATCTTGAATGGACTCAACTGCTGTACCTGTCCCTACAGCGGCTGGAATTTCTAGTGAACGTGCCATAATGGCAGAGTGTGATGTACGACCACCAATATCCGTTGTAAAGCCAAGTACAAAGTTACGGTCCAATTGTGCTGTCTCAGAAGGTGTTAAATCAGTTGCTACAACAATCACCTGTTCATTAATATTGCTTGGATTTGGAATATGTACACCGAGTAGATGCGCTAAAACGCGGTTTGACACGTCTTTAATATCTGCAGCACGCTCACTCATATAGTCGTCATCCATACCTTCAAATATTGAGACAAACATCGTTGAAACTTCATTCAATGCATATTCAGCATTCACAGCTTCTTCAGCAATTTTTTGTTTGATCGGTCCAATTAATTCTGGATCTTTTACGACAAGTAGATGTGCACCGAAAATGGCTGCTTCTTCCGCCCCTAACTTTTCATGTGTTAGCTGTTGAATAGCAGCTAACTCTTCTGCTGTTTTTTCAAGCGCAGCCACTAAGCGTTGTTGCTCTGCATCAATATCCTGAATAGTTGTTTTCGCAAACGATAAATCCGGTTGTACTAAACAATATGCTTTTGCAATGGCAATGCCGTCAGATGCGGCAATACCTTTGAGTTGGATCATTGTGCTAGCCCCGTTTCTGAAATTAATTTTGTTAATGCAGTAAACGCTTGTTCTTCATCCTCCCCCTCTACGTGTAATGTAAATTTTGAACCTTGTTTTAGGGCTAATCCCATAACGCCTAAAATAGATTTTAAATTGGCCGTTCTTTGTTCTGTCTGTAACTCAATAGAAGAAGCAAATGGTGTTGCTGCTGCTACTAATTGGCTAGCTGGACGTGCGTGAATACCTTGTGGGTCTACTACTGTAAATTGTTTTGTTTTCATTGTTCATTCTCCTCTTTTTGTAAATCTGTTAAAATGATAACATTTGGATGTTTTGTTAATACACTTGCTGGTACTTCTTCTGTATATTCAGATGCAAGCACACGTTCTACTACATCACGTTTTGCTTCTCCAACAGCGATTAACAAAATGCACTTAGCGCGCATAATCGATTGAATTCCCATCGTAAATGCTTCGGTTGGAACGTCATCAATCGAATCAAAGAAACGGGCATTCGCTTGACGTGTTGATTCTTCAAGCGTTACAAGATGTGTCAATGAATCAAATGATGTGCCTGGTTCATTGAAACCGATATGACCGTTTTGTCCGATACCAAGCAATTGAAAATCTAATGGATGCTGCTGTAATAATGATTCATAGTGCGCCGTTTCTTCTGTAGGATGATCAGCTAAACCATTCGGTAAATAGGATTCTTTAAATGGTTTGTTGTGAAATAAATGTTTGTACATATAATATGCGTAACTTTGTTCATGTTTAGCACTTAGTCCAACGTATTCATCTAGATTAAAGCTAATACAATTAGTGAAATCGATATTAGTCTCACAAATTTTACTATATAACGGTTCCATTGTACCACCTGTAGCTAGACCGAACGTTGTAGCGCCTTCATTTTTAGCATTCACGATAATGTCTACTGCACGAGCGTATAAATCTTCTTTTGAAGCAAAGCGTTCCAGTCTCAATTTCTATTCCCCCTTATTTATTTTTTAATCCTAATAACGAGCATACGACTTCTTAGGCTTCGTAGATTACCTTGCCAGCCTTAATTGTTTGTTGCAACATTAAATGTTCATCCAGAATTACAACATCCGCATCGAATCCTTGTGCGATTTGTCCTTTGTTTGCCAATTTTAGTTGTTTTGCTGCATTGTAGCTCGACATTTTAACAAGTTCTTCTAACGAACAATTCGTGATGAGTTGCATATTACGTACAGCTTGGTCCATTTTTAATACACTACCAGCAAGAGCACCATTTGATAAATGGGCACCACTTTCGGAGACGTGAACCATTTGACCACCTAAGTCATAATCCCCATACGGCATTCCTTTTGCTCGCATTGCATCGGTAATTAAAATAATACCATCTGCCCCTTTTAAACGATATGCCATACTTACGGCATCCTTGTGCATATGGATAAAATCAACAATAATTTCTGCCTTCATTTCTTCTAATAATAATACGCCACCAACAACACCTGGATCTCGATGATGGAATGGGCGCATTTGGTTGTATAAATGTGTGCCTTGTGTTGCACCATGCTGAACCGCTTCTTTCATTTGTTCAAATGTTGCATCAGAATGACCAATCGATACGACCACACCGTTTTCTGCAATTGCTTGAACTACCTCAAATCCATTTGGTTCTTCTGGCGCCATTGTAATTTCTTTAATTTTATTGCCGCTTAAGTTTTGCCATTTTGTAAATACAGCGAAATCAGGGGCTACAACATATTCAAGCGGCTGTGCACCTACACGCTTTTTTGATATAAAAGGACCTTCTACATGAATACCTAGAAGTTCTGCTTCATCTGGATTTGAAGTAAACTGCGCAATATTTTCAAGGGCACGTTCAATATTTTGAAAGCTTTGTGTCATCGTCGTTGCTAAAAAACCTGTTGTGCCTTCTTTTGCAAGTGATTTCGCCATCGTATGAAGACCTTCATTCGATGCATCCATCGTGTCCATTTGAGCAGAGCCATGAATATGCATATCGATATAACCAGGGAATAAAAATTTCCCTGTACCATCTATTTGTTGCACATGATCTGCGTTAATTCTTTGCGCAATCAGGGCAATTTTCCCATCCTTTATGAAAACATCGACACATTCCTTTCGTCCATTTGCATTGACGACTGTGATGTTACGGATTAATAATTTCATTAAAAACATCTCCTAGGATTGATAGAAGATACTGTCCTAAAATAGTATGTTTGAAGCGATACGATCCGCGTAGAATTCTGTGGGATCAACAGGTGACCCATGCTTCCCCACAGAAAATAAAGCGGATTAACGATTAGAGCATGTTCATTTTGTTAGATGGACCCTTTTAGACAGCATCCCTTGTTTGTTACTTCTTCATCGAAATAATGTTATGAGAACCTGCTCGTTGGAAACCAGTTTTTTCAAGTGTAATTTCTTGTCCCATTAAACTTGTGAAAACAACTGGTGTGACGATAGACGGTACTTTGTCTTTAATACGCTCAAAATCAACTTTTAATAAAGTATCACCACGTTGAATTAATTGACCTTCTGTCACCATCGCTTCAAAACCTTCACCATTTAGAGTGACCGTATCTAAACCGACATGAATTAATATTTCTACACCTGTATTAGATTTTAAGCCGATCGCATGCTTCGTTGGGAAAACCATTACTACTTGACCATCAAATGGCGCATGAACTGTACCATCCTTTGGATGAATACCAAAACCTGGCCCCATTATGCCTGACGAGAATGCTTCATCTGGCACGTCAGATAACGGTATTAAATCTCCTGTAATTGGCATTTCAAAATCATTGGAAGGATTTGTTCTTTCTGCTACTGTTTCTTCTTCAACAGGCGCTTCTTTTTGTACATCTACATTTGAAGGCGCTGGATTCCCCTTTTTCAGGCGATCTTTCATGGCTTCTGCCAAAAACTCTACAGATGTACCGATAATTACTTGTACATTTGTCTTACTTATACGCATAACACCACGCGCACCCGTTTGTTTTAATGTTTTTTCATCCACTTGATCCGTATCACCAACAGTCATACGAAGACGTGTTGTACAGTAATCAACTTGCTTAATATTTTCTTGTCCACCTAATGCTTCGATTGTATGGAAAGCACGTACATCTAAATCATCAGAAACAGCTGAAGTAACATCTGCCCCTTCTTCATCTTCGTCTTCACGACCAGGTGTTTTTAAATCTAACTTCTTGATTAAGAAATAGAAAACGACAAAGTAAATTGCCCCGAAACCTAATCCTAATGGAAGTAATAGCCATGGACTATCTGCTAAACCAAAGTTTAAAAGATAGTCAATTAAACCTGCGGAAAAAGCAAAACCGTCCCGGAATCCAATCATATAGGCAATGGCGAGCGAAATACCTGTTAAGACTGCATGGATCCCATAAAGTACTGGTGATAAAAACATAAATGTAAATTCAATAGGCTCTGTTACACCTGTTAAAAATGCTGTTAACGCGATGGATACGAACATTCCACCGACTACTGCACGATTTTTCTTTTTCGCTGCAAAGTACATCGCAAGACACGCTGCTGGTAATCCAAACATCATGATTGGGAAGAAACCTGCTTGGAAATGTCCTGCTGATGGGTCTCCTGCTAAAAATCGATGAATATCTCCTTTGACAAGTTCGCCTGCAGCATTTGTAAATTCACCAAAGTCAAACCATATGATTGTATTAATAACATGATGTAGACCGACTGGAATTAATAGACGATTAAAAAAGCCATACAACCCAACACCAAGTGATCCAGCACCGATTAACCAGTTCCCTACTGAATCAATACCACCTTGAATTGGTCCCCATATAACAGCTAAAATACCTGCTAAAATTGCCATTGTGATGGACGTTATAATTGGCACAAAACGCCGTCCTCCGAAGAATGACAGCCATTCTGGAAATTTTACATTATAGAATTTGTTATAAAGTAAGCCTGCTGTAATACCTGCAATAATACCACCGAATACACCCATATTCAGGTCTTCATTTACAGATCCTAATACTGCGACTAATACTAGATGTGCAATGGCGCCCGCTAACGCTGCTCCACCACTATTATCATGTGCTAAGCCCATTGCGATACCGATTGCAAAAATAATAGGTAAATTACCTAAAATCGCATCACCAGATGCTGCCATAATACTTGCAATATGCTTAATAACGTCATTTGACACTGCACCAAGCATGTCATCAGAGCCTAAGCGTAACAATATTGCGGCTGCTGGTAATGTAGCGATTGGAAACATTAACGACTTACCGATTTTTTGTAAAAAAGCTAACATTATTATCCCCCTTTGGTATAGTTGTCTAGACCACTTAATAGAAAAAAAAAGCGTTTTCATTAAGTTGTTGCTACAATTATATTACCACTCGTACAAAAAATAAACATTATTTTTGAAATGAAGGAAGGGATTCAACGATTTTATTCAATTACATCCAAACATAATTTATTTATAGGGATGTATATTGTATTGCCCTTGAAACAAAGTGTAGCCCAATTGGAAGCTTTTCTTCAACCAATGGGGCTACAGTTCATTCATTTTTTTCTTTACGCTGTGACGTCACGTTTCATAAAGGACATATAGCTGATCGCAAGGAAAAGAACAGCATAAATCGCAAGAATTGTTAGTGAGAATGGCATTGTCATATCTTGTACTATAAACTGACCACTTTCATACTGTGTTAAATCTGAATGTGTTAGCCAAATATATTTAACGATTTCAAATCTGCTTAAGAACATGACAATAATTCCACCAGTAAAAGATAAGAACATCGTTAAGCCAATTGCTAATGAGCTTGAACGGAAAACGGAGCCCACTAAGAAAGCAAACAATATTGACATGACAAAGTCTCCACCAGAAAGTAAATAGTGGTATGCTAAATCATTCCATACTGCTTTTTCAACAACCTGACCGTTGACCATTTCTAGCTCAGCACCAGTTGCACCACCAAATAGTATTAGCCCAACTAGAGCGCTTACTATGACATTAACAACAAATAAGAAGAGCCCAAATATGAATGTTGTAAGTAATTTTGAGGTTAATATTTTTGCTCGCGAAACTGGACGTGTTAATAGCATTTTAATCGTACCAGTAGAGAATTCACTGGATACAATACTTGCTGCAACAATAACTGTAAATAATGTCACTACAGTCAGCATGCTACCTGTAAATGACATAAAGCTTTCTACGCTTCCATCTTCTTGAGACGGCACATCGTTTGCTAATCGATACTCAGAAATAGCGATTTTCTCTTCAACGTGTTTTTTATCCTCTGCCGATATATTGTCATCTTTCAGCGTATCTTTATAACTATTGATGGCCTCCTGTTCACTTTCCTGCCACGTCATATCCTCTGTCGTTTTTGTTTCATAGTATTTCAACATAATACCAGGACCAATAATAAAGAGGATTAATAGCGCGACCATAGCCCAAGTTCCTTTTTTATGCCATAATTTCATCCATTCATTTTGAATTAGATTCAACAATTTGGCCACCTCCTGTCATTTCTAAGAATTGATCCTCTAACGTTTTTTGATGCGGTTGAACGGCAAATAATTGAATGCCATCATTGACAAATTGCGTGATGAGTTGCGGTATAGCCTCTTTCGTTATTTCCACCACGTAACCATTATTCTCTGCATCATAATTGTAATCGAGCTTTTGTAGGAGAGCTGCAGCCTGATTATTTGGTGTAGCTTCAATATAATAAAACGAAGAAGTTTCAATGTTCATATCACGAATATCAATCAGTTTTCCATTTTGTATGACCGCTACTCGATCACACATTAACTCAATTTCGGATAATAAATGACTGGAGACAAAAACAGATACTCCATCCTCCGCCGCAATTTTACGCAAATACATACGAAACTCGCGGATACCTGCTGGGTCTAGACCATTTGTTGGTTCATCTAAAATTAAAAATTTTGGTCGATGAAGGAGTGCCTGAGCAAGTCCTAAACGCTGACGCATCCCTAGCGAATATGTCGAAACCTTTTCATGAATACGATTTTCAAGACCGACCTGTCTAACCACCTCTTGAATACGCTCTTTTGTTACGTTTTTATGCATACGCGCAAAGTGCAATAGGTTTTTATAGCCCGACATAAATTTATACATTTCCGGATTTTCTACAATTACACCGACCTTACTAATCGCTTCCTCATAATTATCCTGTAAGGAAATCCCATCAATAATGACTTTTCCTTCGGTTGGATTCATAAGACCTGTCATCATACGAATTGTCGTCGTTTTCCCTGCGCCATTTGGTCCTAAAAATCCAGTGATTTGCCCTGGATATAAATCGATATTCAATTGCTGAATTAATTGCTTACCACGAATAGTTTTTGATAAATTTTGCAATTGAACAATTGGTTGTGTTGTCATAAATTTCACCCTTTCTTATAAAACGCCTTCATCCATTGCACAGCATCCTTATTCGAAACATCTCGAATCGTCTCTACTTCCTCATGTGCCATAATCGAACCATTTTGCAATAAAATGATTTGATCTAGAATAGGCTCTACCTCATATAACTCATGCGTTGATAACAATATTGTTTGGTGTTCAATATCTGTAAATTGAATTAACCCTTTAATGAGCTGTTCACGAACAATTGGATCCAGACCAGAGAATGGCTCATCCATTAAATAAAAAGGTACTTCTCGCCCAAGCGTTGCGGCCATTTTCATCCGACCACGGTTCCCCTTTGATAATTGCCGTAGCTTCACATTTTTATCAACTTGTAAAAACTCTGCAACGATACAAGCCTTATCATACGAAAAATCTTCGAATTGAGAGGCATAGTGCTGAAAAAGCTGCTCACCTGTGTAAAAATCAAAAAATAAATCAATATCTGGTAAATAAGCAATTTCATCAGCACTTCTACGTGTAACAGGCGTTCCATTTAGCAATACCTCACCACTTGATGGACGTAATAGGCCTGCCAACACTTTTAATAGTGTCGACTTGCCACTACCATTTTCTCCAACAAGCCCAATGATTTGTCCAACAGGAATGGAAAAAGACACATCTTGTAAAATAGGCTTTTTCATATAACGAAAAGAAACATATGATAGCTGTAGCATTTATTTCACCTCACGATTTATTTTGTAAAACAACGAGCATCTCTTCCTTTGAAAATCCAAGTGCTTCAATGGAAGTTAAAAAATGATCTGCCAGTTGATTTTTCATATCTTCCCGTAATAGAGCAATTCGCCCATCATCGGTTGTAATAAATGTACCTTGACCTCGTTTGGTTTCCGTTATATTCATCGCTTCTAACTCCTTATACACCCGTTGCACAGTATTTACATTGACACCTGTTTCCACTGCATACTCTCGAACCGAAGGAAGTCGATCCCCAAGCACTAGCTTCCCTTTCAAAATGTCCCCACATATCCGATCGACAAGCTGGCTATAGATGGGCTTATCACGTGAAAAGTCGATTGTCATCGTAAAACCACCTTTTCAAGCCACTTTGTCGCTATGATAAATAAAATCGCTACAAAAATGATCGTTGCTACTTCTTCTACGACATACATTGTCTCAAAGTTGAACTGAAATGATGGTAACTGTGGAAAAAATTGCTCCAGAGTAGTTAAACGAATCCCTATACGATGGAAAATTTTATCATACAATTCACTTTCTGTAAATTTCAACCATTCATTCATACTAATGAAAAAGGCCACCATCGTGATCACAATGGAAAAACTTCCAATAAAGTGTTTCATTTGGAGATTCAATGCTAAAAATAGTAGCAGTATCACAAACATCATCAATTGAAGAATAACTATAATGGCTACAAAAAATAAAAGTAGTAAAAGTAATTGTGCGAAGTTGCCTATAATTTCATCTTTGACTTTGCAAATAGCTATACTCACAAAGATAAAATTAAAGATCGCGTATCCAATTATGGAAAATACGATTTTCACACCTACAAGCTGTGCAATGGAGCTAGTTGAATGCAGCCATATCTCTTTGTTCTTTAAGTCATGACGCATACTAGCTAGGAATTGTAATATCGAAAAAAATCCACCTAAGACTAGTACTAGTATTGAGAAGGCAAATGACGCCTGATTTTCCAACGCAAATTCACCACTAAACCGCCTTATTAAATATGGAACTACCATTGACAGCATGATCCCTATAAAAACCCCTACAAATAGCCATGTCCTATAGAGGACCCATTCCTTTTTTAAAAGTCCTGCAAATTTTTTCAAAATAAACACCTCGTGTCATAGTGTACTAGTTAAATATTACACTATGACTTTTTGATTTGCAAGTATTAAAAGCAAAAAAAGGAAGAACCTTTAAATTTTAGGCTCCTTTCTTCATGTTGTAATGAATTTAATGTTAATAAAGTATGCATCTTTTGTAAGATTGGAGGTGATTTCCTGAGGGCGTCAAGTCTTCACTCTAATCAACTTATCCACATGACTGACGTTTTAACAAAACGTCATCCAACTTTACACTTTTACGTTTTATCGCCCAACTTTTTAGATTTATCTACTAACTTTTGCATTTTATCACCCAACTTTTTAAATTTATCGACTAACTTTTGCGTTTTATCACCCAACTTCTGAATTTTATCGACATCCGTGACTGGGCGCTTTCCTGGAGGCGTCGTGGCAACTTGTGCGAAAGCGGAGCGGCAGCAACAAGATGTTTTTTGTGCGAAAGCGGAGCGGCAGCAACAAGATGTTTTTTGTGTGAAAGCGGAGCGGCAGCAACAGCAGGATGTTGATCACGAAGGCGTTATCACTGGACGTGATGTTTTTAGCCCTTCGTTCCTCTATTGCTAATCCCCAAGGAGCAAGATGCCCTTTTCCACTTGATGCTCTAACGCTTAAACCCTCAGCTGTTAAAAAGGAATCATCAGATAATGTAATTTCCGGTCCTTCAACAGAATCGTCAATTGGTTCTGAAAAATCTTCAGAAGCCACAGGGGAAGTTAATAAACTAAAACTCAAAATAGAAGATGCGATAATGGACATTGTAAATTCCTCCCTTTCTTTAAATATACTTTAGTTAATCAGAATTTGAATTTCCAAGTTACATTGCAGGCGTAATATTTGTACTTGGAGTCCCTATTGCAATGTAATGTTCTTATTTGCAGTAATATTTGGACGCGTCTTTTTTTTAATCCATATTCTGTGTTCTTTTTTACATGGATATAATTCCCAATTTTAACATAGTATTACCTCCTTCTTACTTTTCCAAGGTATGCAAGTAGCTTATCATTAGCTATAAATGTTTCAAAATCAAGTTTTGTCGTAAATAGAGCGAAAATTGATAGAAATCAGAATTCATCTAGTTATGCTAGTAGCATATCGTTAGCTATAAGTGTTTCAAAATCAAGTTTTGTTGAAAACTGAACAAAACTTGAAAAAAATCAAAAAAATACGGTTTACTTCCGAAAAAGCAAAATTTCTAAGAAGTTACTACTCAAAAAGCAGTATATATTTTTAGCATATTTGTTTCCGTCTGAGTTTTTTGGCTTATTCAGAATTTTGTACAAGAGGCAGCCCGTAAAGCTGTCACAAAAATAACTAGTTATTTTATAAAAAAGGCAGTAACGACAAGAATTTGTTCCTTGTCGTTACTGCCTAATTCTTTATATTATTATCATCGATTTTGACAGAAAATTATCTAACAAAATGAAGAAAGACTAGCCCATTTTCCCTACCACTTTAACTTTTAATCTCGTTGCATTTTCGGGGTGATAAGCAAGGGGTGTTTCTTCTACTTCCACTAACTCAATCGTCTCAGTAAGTGCTCCTGCTAAAACAGCTTGTTTCACTGCTTTTTCTTGAGCATCCTTCAATGAAGTCTCACGTGGCTCTTTAGAATAAATATAAATCTGTTCATATTGACCACTAATTTGAGCAATAGAGGCACCAATCGCATTTGCCACAGTCCCATTTTCAAATTTAACAATATTGGAGACTCCTCGAAGAGTATCCGGAACAATAATACTGCCTCCACCAACTAAGACAAGCTGAACATCTTCTGATGAAGTTTTCATTTTATCAATAGCTTGTTCAATTAATGATGATATTTCTAATTGCGCTTCTTTTGCGAACTCTTCATCAATATGCGTCACTAAACGACTATCACCAACATTAGCTAATCCAAGACGAACAGCGATGTCTGTTGTCGTAAGAGTATTCCCTCCGAAAACAAGTGCTTCTTCAGAAATTTTGTACCCGACGCTATCAGGTCCAACCGTAATTTCCCCATTATTTACTCGGACAATACTGCCCCCACCTAGCCCAACAGAAATAATATCTGGCATTCTAAAATTTGTGCGAATATCCCCTACTTCTACTGCTACCGAAGACTCCCTTGGAAATCCGTCCTGTAAGACCCCAATATCAGAAGTCGTTCCACCAACATCTAAAACCATCGTATCTTTGATTTTTGCTAAATAAGAAGCGCCACGTATGCTGTTCGTCGGTCCACATGCTATCGTTAAAATCGGGAATTGTTTAGCATAATCAATTGACATTAATGTTCCATCGTTTTGACATAAAAACACTTTGGCATTGAAAATCCCTTCACCTTCTAACGCATGAACAAAGCCTGTCGTTGTCGTTTCAATTACTTTGCATAAGGCCGCATTTAAAATCGTTGCATTTTCACGTTCAATTAAACCTACTGAGCCAATCAACGACGAACAGGAAATTGGGAATTCTTCTTCATAAACTTCTTGTATTAGACTGCGAACCCGTATCTCTTGATCATTTTTGATGGAGGAAAAGACACCAACTATCGCTATGGAGTCCACTTTTTCACGCCAGTCTTCAAGAAGTGATTGAATCTCGTCTTCATCAAGCTCGCCTAAAAGTTGACCATCGTATTCATAACCACCATGGACTAAGGCATAATTCCCTGATAGTTTTTCAATCATATCTTTCGGCCATGCAGTATATGGAAGTACAGAGGCGGTTGCTGGATATCCTAGACGGATTACACCGACTTTCGCTAATTTTTTACGCTCTACAATGGCATTTGTACATTGTGTTGTGCCTAACATTGCATGCGTAATTTTCGTTTTATCAATGTTCGATTCTTGTAATAGGTTTCGTAAAGCTGTTTCAATACCAGTTTTAATATCTAAACTCGTTGGCGATTTAACACTATGAATGAGATTGCTATGTTCATCTAAAATAATGGCATCCGTATTCGTCCCACCAACATCGATTCCAATCTTATACATGTTCAGCTACCACCTTTTTAACCAATTCCTCAATTGGAGCATAATCGTAATCATAACCAAAATAGTTTGGACCTACTGTTGCTATTCCTTTATCAGTCCGCCATTTTTCATTGGCTGGCAATCCAATTACTCGGACACGCTTACCGTATTTTAAACTTTCCGTTGTCACTGGCAATAAAGTTTCATAATCTACTAAACAAATTAAATCAGGGGTCATTGCTACAACCTGATCATTTTTTTCTGCAATAAGGTTTTCATTTTGAAAATGGACCTTCATAGTTTCGTTTTTATTGACTTCCATACCTTCCAAATTCATTTTCCCAAGGTTAAATCCACCCTTCGTTTCTCGAATCACATCGACAATTTTACCTTGGAATAATTCATAGCCAGAAACTAGCTGTAGTAATTCATGAAGTTTATCTTTCACATTTCTATTTTTGGAAGCAATAATTTCACCGATTTTTTCTGAAAGTGTAATGATATGATGAACGCCACTCTTTTTAATCTGAGCTC
The DNA here is from genome assembly GCF_042267565.1 of Lysinibacillus sp. NPDC056232. Lineage (NCBI taxonomy): Bacteria > Bacillati > Bacillota > Bacilli > Caryophanales > Bacillaceae > Lysinibacillus > Lysinibacillus sp. NPDC056232. Next base: position 27,250 of record NZ_JBHJTF010000032.1, read on the forward strand.
CAGTCGTTGGGTACAAGCTAACTAAAGAGCTAGCGCCCATTTCAACAGTTGCTGAGCGTGCAATGCGTTCTGTCCATTTATTATCAATCGTTTCAAAAATCCCGATATTTCCTTTTTCGTCTGTAATAGCCATCGGTGTTGCAGAAATCCCATCTAAATTAAAGGTCACCATTTGCAATTCTGGAAATGCACGTCCCATTCCATCACAGTCAATGAGTGGGATATCCAGTTGTGCCGCTACGACAATCGGGATCATCGAATTCACTCCGCCTGCTTCCATTGGATATGTTCCTGTAATCTTTTCTTTCCCAATATACTTCGCTAGTTTTTGAAAAACTTTAACAAACTCATCTCCACGCGGAAATTTCTCCACTAAAACTGAAGGTGCACCCATCATAGCTGCTGGAATAAAAAAGTCTTCATCTTCAATTTCATCAACTGAATACAATTTAACTGGTCCATTTTTTTCAATGGCAGAAAGAGCCATCATTTTCCCGATATAAGGGTCCCCCCCTCCGCCCGTTCCTAAAAAGGCGGCTCCAATCGCAATATGTTCAATAGCTTCTTTATCTAAATATCTCATCTATTTTCCTCCAATACGACCGTTTTTTGTACGGATATACGATAACCGAAATAATAAATAACAAATGAAATAACAATACCAATTAATGGCTGATTAGGTAATTGAGGCATGCTAGGGAATAACGATAAAACAACCGGAATACTAGCAATCACTGCACCAACTAGCCATGAGAAAACACCTAAACGATTGACACCGTCAACTTCCTTCCAGCTTGTTTGATTCCCTTTATTCATCACCCAATAAGAGGCAATCATAACGCCTGCAACTGGAGGAATCATCGCTGATAAAATCGACATAATCGGTGTAAAGTAATTTAAAATACCGATCACGGCAAGTAAAGTCCCAATCGTTCCAGCTAGGCCAATCGCCATTTTTTCTTTGTCCTTCGAAACGTTAAAAACATTAATTAAGGCGATTCCTCCTGATATTGCATTCACTAAATTGGTTTTCCATGTGGCTAAAATCAAAGCGATACCACCGATTAATGGAGTAACAATATTAAGAAAGACAGCCGTAATATCACTTGTTTGATAAGCGATTGTTAAAACGGCTCCCACAGCAATCATCAATACTCCAGCTGGTATAATTCCAAATGTTGCTGCTTTAAAAACATCCGAGCGTTTTTTGGAATATTGGGAATAATCGCCCGCGATTACTGCCCCAAGTGCAAATGAACCAATCGTTATAGCTAGTCCATCCGAAAAACTCATGTTATTTTTAGGTTTGTAGTCCAACATAAGCTGTAGATTGTCTCCAGATAAAGCTTGCACTAAACCTAGTAGACAAATGACAATTAAGAAAGGAACTGCAATATAACTTAAGACACGTAGCACTTTGATGCCATAAACAGCTGAAATTACCATCACCAAACCACTAAGTAAAGAGGCTAACGGAATAGGTACATTCATATCATACGCTGCTAACAAATTAGCTAACGCAACTCCGCAAACGTTGGCTTGAATGCCAAACCAGCCTAAGCAAGCAATCGCCAAAATAATAGAAAGAATCGTCCGTGATCCTTTTTTACCAAACACTTGTCCAGCGACATGAACGGTTGGCTTTCCTAGATCACTACTTTGCATTCCTTGAAAAATCATGATGATTACTACAATTGCATATCCAACAAAAGACACGGCTAATGCCTTCGTTAAACCCATACCAGAAATCAATGTATTCCCAACTAATAAGCTTGGTATACAAATCATTGCGCCTGCCCATATAATCCCTAAACTATACCAAGACTGACCTTGCCCATCTTTCTCCATATCGTCCCCTCCTTTATCGGTAGTTCATTTAGTTAATGTTTTTTATTATAAAAGAAGGGATAGACGTGCGTCTTTTTCAAAAATGAAAAAAAAGTCTGAATTTTTATCTTTTTTGACAAAAATTCAGACTTTTCTAACCATTAATTAGGCGATAGATCATGCAGGCCATATATACATCGTAAAATTCCGAATAAACCGTTACATCGTTGCCAATTAGTTCACTAATTTTTTTTATACGATACTTCACTGTATTTTTGTGAATGTATAAGTTTTTCGCACACTCATCAAAACTACCATTTGCATCTAAAAGAAAAGCCATTAATGTATTTAGGGACTCTTTATCATTTAAAATGGGCTCAATAACGGAAAGGGATTCTTCAATCATTTCTTCTCCCTGTTTACTTAAATCAATGGCTCGCTTCATCGATCGAAGTTCTGCGGCAGTAAACAATTTGCGCATAGGATAGATGGTATGAACTTTCTCTCCTACTTGATTCACCAATTGATACATTTGACGTACAGCTTTAGTATTTTTCATTTTCGGTGAGTAAACGATTTCTGATATTTGGGAGTAATAATTAGTTGTTTCAATAAACTCAGTAGAAATCTCATATTCATGAAGTTTATACAAGCCATTTCCTAAAAGAACAATAATACAACGATCAATGCATTGAATCACGGTCGTTTGATAATACTTTGAAAGTTGCTCTTCCAGTTCATCCCTAATTTTCTTCTCTTCTGATACATCGTTAATATAAATTAACCACATCATTTGAATAGCAGAAACATCGATATTTAGCATGTTAGCTAGTCTTCGCATTTTGTCGCTTTCATCATTAATAATCGCTTTTACTAATGCATACTCACTAACTTCATCATGCTTGTCTCCCCATAAATTAATGGCCACTTGGACAACTTCACTAATTTTTTCAATGGTCTTCGCTGGTAAGGGTGTGTTCTCTTTAATAACAAACAAAAGTAGCTGTTCCCCATTTTTTTGCTGAACACTTTTATATTCAACGACACACGATAAATCGCTTCTTTGTAGTTCTAGCTTTCCCTTTTCTTTATTTAGATGACTTTGTGAAAACTCCTGTAGTACTTGCCAAACATCTAAAGATGAATTTCTTGGCCACATCACTTGATTCACAATATCAAAATTACTGTTTGTCAGTACAATGTTAGCTTTCAGGCGATCAGATAGCATTTTCAATGTGATTTCTACACTTTGTAAATGCTCTGGTAGCAAGCTGACCTTTTCTAAAGTTTCCTTCACAAACTGATCATTGACAGCCTGATTACTAACAATTGCTTCCATCACTTCATAAATGACCTCATTATAACGTAGAGAGTAATCATTTTTAGGCATACAAATAATGATAAAACCTTGAGAGTCTGCTAATTGCAGTACCTCTTCTGGAATTTCAGGTAAAACAATTCCCACATAATATAAAATAAGACCTAATTCGCCAAGATCATGTAAGTGTTGAATGGTTTTACATTGTTGTTCTACACTATCTCTAATTGAATAAAAAGAGCTAATGACTAGCTCTTCCGCATACCACTCTTCCTGGACGGATTGGATAATCGTAGATAAAAAATCTACATTCGAAACTTCTAACACAGATAAAGATGAGACCGTACGATTAAGATTAATTTTACCCGTTAAAACTTCTGCCCCTCTAAATGATGGCAATTGTAGTAAATCTTTTACCGTTACCCCATTTTCCTTCACCACTACTTCTTGTTGTATTTTTTATGTACTATCAGGTGTGTTTCTCATAGAGTTAACAAGCCTTGCTAAAAATACGGCATCGTATCCTTAGGAGAAGAATACCACATCCCCTGTTTTTGAAGAAGAGCTAGATAATATATCCGGTGTCATCGGCTATAACTGCAAACAAGATTTCAAATTTTAGCTAACAACTTATTTTGAATTACATCTTACCGTTTTTTCTTTATCATTCCTTCAATCCTATCAATCAAAATACCCATTCCCAACAGTATGAAACCTATAGAAAATAAATATTTAAAGTAAATAGAACTGTTATATCCTAATGCGTAGACTAATCCAATTAAAATAAAGATTATACTTAAAATAATAATGCTATTTCCAGCTTTCATAAAAGACACATCTCCTATGAATTAATTTTGTAAAAATGAAAATAGTTGTTTCAACCAATCATTCTACTATATTGTCTCTTCAACGGAATCAACATCTGAATCATTTTTTTATATACTGAAATAAAAGCAGAGGTTGGTTTGTAAACCAATTCCCCTGCTTTTCTCTAAGACCAATCATTTATGGCCAACTCGGTACGTAACAATTCTAGAAATCTTTCATTTCCCATTGTGAGATTCAGTGTTAGTTGATACAGCAACTCATATTCCGATTTCCCACATTTTCTCCATTACTTTCTCTACTCTGCCATCAATATCTGTACTGTCAAACTTCGGAAGCATTAGCTCACTAACGATTTTTCCATCGAGCATAAACATTATGCGCTCCGTACGCGCCGCAACCTTTGCATCGTGAGTGACGAGCATAATCGCAGTACCGCCAGCGTTGATTTCGGTAAAAATATCCATAATCTCCTGCGCTGATTTTGAGTTAAGTGCACCAGTAGGCTCATCGCCGAAAATTATTTTTGGGCTGTTCAAAAGCGCACGACATATCCCCGCTCGCTGAAGCTGACCTCCCGAAACTTGTGTAATGTCACGCATTTCAAGCTCCGCAATGCCTACCCTCTTCATAATCGCTCTTGCCTTCTCTGAAATTTTCGCAACGTTTTTTCTGTTTTCCCGCATTGATGGAAGAATAATGTTATCGAGAATATTTAGATTTTTAAGCATCGTCGGCTGCTGAAATACAAAGCCCATTTTAGTTCTACGTATATCTGAAAGTTCAACCTCTCCAACTGCCGATAAATCACTACCATCAAAAGTAATCCTTCCACCATCAACGCTGTCCATGCCACTCAATGCAAACATGAGCGTTGATTTTCCCGAGCCCGAGGGTCCCATAATTGCAACAAACTCACCTTCGTTTATTTCAACGGACGCTCCGTCTAGAACATTGCGCTTTTCATCACCCTCGCCGAAAGACTTTACAATATGTTCACCGATTATAATCTTCTTCATAAGCTACTCCTTTATATTTTCGGATATTTTTATTTTCCCCACGTCCCATGTGCCAATTATTGTTGTGATCAGTACCGAACAAATCATCAATAACGGACAAAGTACATACGCCGAAAGTGGATTGATTGAAAAACTAAACGATGACGCCCCGAACGAGGTGATAACCGCACCTGTAAGTACCTCTCCAAGAGTGTTTGCCATAAGGGTGCCCAGGACAATTCCGATAATGGCTACGAAAACCGCTCGTGAACCATACTGTACCGTCATATCGGAGTTTGTAAAACCTAGTGCTTTCATGACAGCAATCGAATATCTATCCTTTGCGACAAGCATTTTCATAAACAATAGTGTCACTAGTACCGTTATTATGAGCGCTATAGCAATGGCAGCAATGGAGGTCTTTTCAACTGATTTTATTGTCGAACCGAATGTTTGTTTAACAAATTCATCAATATTGGAGATTTTAGCAAAAGTAAATCGGTCCGCATATTTAGAGATTTTCTCATCGACAAGAGTTTTATCTGAAAGCTTTGCACAAATAACGCTCCACATTATATTTCCCGAATTGTCAGTAAAAATAGCCTTTGCCGTTTTACCACCGTTAGTAATGTCGGAATAAATGCCACTTACCGTGAGCTTACTCTCCTTCCCCTTTATTATGACCGTAATGGTATCGCCGACTTTTTTGCTCATTTCTTCGGCGTTCAAAGCCGAAAGTGCAATTTCCTTTTCTACAGCGGGTGCTCTTCCCTCTGTATATTCGATAGGGAATATCGAGTGGTCGCCAAGTTCGATTTTTATATTTTCCTCCGAACCGTCTTCCGTTTTTGCTTTGAATGTCTTTGTTGTAAGGATGGTATACTTTGAAATGGAATTGTCGCTGTTCATATATTCTGAAATTTCCGCAGTTTTTTCAGGAATTTGATCCGTCTGCTGAATATCAATACGAATATCGTAGTTTCCAATACCCATATATTTAATGAAGCTTGTTGAGGAAATCGTGTTGTAAAGGTTTTGTGGAACAATAATAATAAATGCTGAAATGACAAGTACTGCAAGCATTGTGGCATAAAGTCTTTTCCTTGCGAGAACATCTTTAATACCAAGAAAAATGTTTGTGTTTAACAGCTTATTTTTGTATAGGCAAAAACGTTTTACGCCTGTGTTTTTTTCCTGTGAAGTGCCAAAGCGTATCGCTTCTGCAGCAGATATTTTCCGGAAGCGTCTTAGCATTCCGCTTACATAAGCGATTATTGCGAGGAATACAAGCAGTATGCCGATTATGCCTAATGCCGAAGCAAAAGAAGAGTTTTCGCTTTCCCCCATATTAAGCCGGATATTTTCAAGAAGCATGTTTTTGAACATCAACGAAAGTGCATAACCGAGAATACTCCCCCCTGCCGCAATTGCTGCGTACTTCGCAAGATAAATTTTCTTAATGTCGGAAAGGCGTAGCCCTATTGCCTTCATAACACCAATATCACGGTAATCGTCTTCGATTTTCGCAAGGAGTGTAAAGCGGATGCATAGAAATGCGATCGCAACGACAAGAACGCTTATAAGAAGTATAACTGCTATCATGATCCCGTCGGAAAGTGCATTAAGTGTTTTGAAAAGTGGATATGTAATCGTTGGTCCGTTCGCTTCAAGACCTGCGGAAGCATAAGCAGTTTCAAATTCACCGAGCGACGATAAATCCTTTAGTCTAAACTCTATCAAATACTCCATACTCCCATGACTTTTTATTTCCGCATAATCATTTTGACTAACAAGAAATCTTTTTGAGGAAGACAGCATAGAATTCATCTGTGAATCGCGAAGGAAGCCCGCAACAGTAAATTCCTTTCCGCCTATTATCGCTTTATCACCGACTCTTGTGGTGTTGTCCTTCATATAGTTAATTGGAACATAGAGCTCGCCATCGGATACGTTTATAATGTTTCCGTCAAGATCAAGAAGATAATCAAATTTTTCACTCTGTATGCTGAAACCATTGTCTTGCACATTATTCGCAAGCGAACGATCACCTAAAATAATTTGCCCGTTATCCATGTTCAGAAACTCAAGCACTTGAAATTCATCGACATTGCTGTTTTGCTCCGCGAAATTTGCAAGCCGGACAGTATCGATATCTCCCGAGTGCATTTGCATAAAATGCGGCGTTTTCGCCTGATTCATAAGTGAATCGATAGCACCAGAAAGATTAACCATAAGTATCGCCGATAAAGAAACGAGCATAGCCGCAGCCGCGACAAATAACGTTGTTGTCAGCGTTATCAGTTTGCTTTTAGAAATGTCATTACGGATTAATCTGAAATACATACGTCACCTCTGTTTTCAAGCTTTTTCACTGATTTCAAGTTGAACAAAATAAATGAAGTAATACTTAATAAAATTCCAGCGATTATGATGAGGAAGCCCGTTCCTCTGCCTTGACCTGTACCGGTAATTTTCCCTACGCTGTCTGCAAGCAATCCGCCGTCCACTAGCAAAGGCGTAAACACATAATCCGCAAGTACCCCTGAAAGCGCATAGGCTGCTACAAATCCAAGCTGTGAAATAACCCCAATAAGTGACCATGCTCTGCCCTGAACGGCATTATCAATGTTGGTACGAACAAGAAAATCTAATGTTGAGTTTGCAAATGGCATCATGGCAAAAAAGAAAAAACCTGAAATACAGATTAGAGCTATATTTTCTCGAAGTCCGAATACCGCCATAAATATTCCTTCAAAAAACAGCGAAAACGAAAGAATTTTCACATACCCTTTTTTGATTGGAAGAAATCCGATGATCACACTAGATACGAGCATCCCTGTAGCGACAAACGTTTCCACCGTTCCTATTACGGAGCTGCTCGTAAAAGTAAGCAACATCGGAATGGAAAGTGTTTCAATAATTCCAAGATAAAATGTCAGCACCGATGTCATCATTACAAGAACGAGCACACCTCGATTTTCAGAAACTGCACGCCAACCATCTTTGAACTCATGGAAAAATGATTGTGTCTGTTCGTATGTCTTTGAAGCAAGCCCTTTACGTAGTGCAAGAGCTGATGTAACGGTTACAAAGAATGTACAAATGTCGATGACAAGCAAAAGCTTTATATCCGAAACGGTGAGCAAAAATCCCGCAATGATGGGTGAAATCAAATATTTTGCAGAACCCGCCACCTGGACTAAACCACTTGCCTTTGTGTATTGTTCCTCGGTCAGTAAATCCGTAACCGTAGCCTTGTATGCGGGATCAAGCAGCGATGAAAACACCGAGCTTATTGTAACTCCCACACAAATCTGCCATAACAGTGCTTCCCCGCTAAGCATACAGATAAGAATATAAACAAGTCCTATCGCTGAAAGACTGTCGCCTAACACCATTAAAAGTCTTCGATCATAACGATCCGCAAGCACTCCTGCTACAGGGCTTAATAGAAGCGAAGGCATAAACGCAAGTAAGGTTACAAGCGCCATTGCCGATGCCTTTCCCGTCTGTTGGAAAACATAAATACCAAGCCCAAACGCTGTAAGCCCGCTTCCTATTGCTGAAATTAGTTGTCCTGACCAAAGCAGAAGAAATTTTCTAAAAAACCTCTCAGAATCAACCATCGTTGTTTCCACTTTCTTCACCCCCATTGCCAAACATCTTCATCATGTACATAAGGCTTCCACTTTCGACACCGAGCAGTCTTTCTACGTTGAAGACAAAAGCTGGTATTCGTGCAGCACGTTCTTCCTCGGTTATATCAACCATATCACCATCAAAAACGGTATTCGTATAGGCCACAATCATTTCCATACATTCATACGGATACGGCGTACTGAATAGTCCTTGCTCAATCCCCTCACGGATTATGTCCGTCAGTATCGGGGGAAGGCCGTTCATAATAACCTTTTGTATTTTCTGATGCATAAGCGCGTTCTGAGGCTTATGTATATGGTCAATAATTTCCTTACCATTTCCGCCACTTATGTTTAATGCCATTACAACACGAATAATACGCTCGTTAACGTGGATGCTCTTATTGGCTGCAATTTCTTTTGCAGCACCTAGAATTTGGGCATTATACCGCTCAATTAACGCGTCCATAATATCCTCCTTCGACTTGAAGTGATAATATAACGTTCCCCGTGCAATACCAACCTTTTCGAGAATATCGTTAGTACTTGTGCCATCAAAGCCCTTCTGACCGAAAAGCTCATCCGCTACATCAAGTATTTCGTTTCTGCGTTCTATCGCTTCTTTTCTCATTTTTATGCCTCCTTACTAGACCGACTGTCTGTCGATAAAAATTATAGCATTTTACAATAAATTGTCAATAGGGTATTCCGGATTTGTAAAAAACTATCAATTTATTTCCTGATCATCTAGAGGTAAACGATAAATTCATCCATACAAAAATTTCCTTTTGTTCATAATAAGTGATAGAATTAAATGTAAAAAGTTTATGTGTTAAGAGAGGTAAACAATAATGTCAGAAGTAAAAAAAATAGATTATACGATGGGAAAAAAGATACGTGAAAGCTTACAGGCAGATTGCCAAAGCTGTTTTGGTCTATGCTGCACGGCTTTAAATATTGCCGCTTCTAGCGACTTTGCCATTCATAAAGCAGCTGGGACACCTTGCCCTAATCTACAATCAGATTTTAGCTGTCAAATTCATAGTAAACTTAGAGATCAAGGGTTTAAAGGATGTACAGTTTTTGATTGTTTAGGGGCTGGACAAAAGGTTTCACAAACAACCTTCCATGGACAAGACTGGCGACAATTCCCTGAAGTTTCCGAGAAAATGTTTCGTGTCTTTCCTATGATGGAACAACTTTATGAAATGATTGCCTACGTAGCAGAGGCTTTATCGTATAACGTAGATTCATCACTATATAACAAACTACATATACAATTAGAACAACTACAGCGTGCAACAGAGCTAGAAGCTGATGCATTACTAGCAATAGATATTCCTAATTTCCGACTGCCAGTGAATGTTTTACTGTTAGAAACAAGTGAGCAAATTCGCCAAAGCCTTATCGTAAAGATTGGAAAAAACACTCGAAAGTATGATAATCGTGGGGTTGATTGGATTGGGAAGAATTTAAAAGGCAAGGATTTGAGAGCAACTGATCTTCGAGGATCTTATTTAATTGCTGCCAATCTACAAAATGCTGATTTAAGAGGTGTTGATTTTATTGGCGCGGATTTACGTGATGCCAATTTACGCGGTGCAGACCTTTCAACTAGTATGTTTTTAACCCAAATGCAAATTAATTCAGCACAAGGCAATCTTCAAACAAAATTACCCTCCCATCTGAAACGTCCGTCACATTGGGAACAATAACTTGAAAAAGGGCAGATGAAAGTAATTCATCTTCCCTTCAGACGGTAGACCATGCATGTTGGAGTATCAGATAATTCGTTTCAGCTCAACATGACGGCTTTCATTCCGAATTTCGGTTAATCAGTTGTGACTGTTTTGACAGCCCTCCCATTTCATGCATACGCATTTATAGAGAAACGTTTCGCACCCACAAAGTGTTAAGTAATTAAATTAACCACCGTTCTAAAAAATTTCCTAATTATGTTATGCTTTGAAATATAACAATCCACATTTCAGGAGGAATCTATATATGAAAAAACATACTACAATTGGAAAATTCATTTATTGGATAGGCTTCTTTATGTGTTTGAGTGGACTTGGAACGTCACTCGGTTCACTTAATTACAATTCATTTATTCCGAATAAATCTGCAGCACTACTATTCATTTTTATAGGAATTGCTTTTTTGTTAACTTCAAACTTTTTTAAAAACAGAACTAATCGATAACCAAATATTTTTCCTCTACTGCACAATTACTTTCAGATATTCACTCAATATAGTGATCTTTGAAATCCTTTGGAGGACATAGTTCACCATTTCCGTAATCTGAAGGTTTACCTTTGTTTCTTCCTATTCTAGATATATCTCCAACTTCGATTTAATGCTCTAATTTAATCCCAATTAGTTGTTCAACTACTTTTGGAGAAAATCACTTACCATAAAATGACATTTAATATCCATATCCTTTATCATCATCAAACCCACTTTTCATATATTCTAGTACAACTCATTTCTTCATTCAGGAACAGAAAATCCTTCTTCAACTAAGCCGCTTTCTTCTAATGATGCAAATCGTTTCATTTAGTTTTTCAATGTTTAAACTCCAAACTGTTTAAAATGGTGGTCAAGGTGCTTGTATATTCCTTTACCCCATTGCTCCGGAGTAAGTTTCCCAAAAAAAGGATGAGGATGAGTTGTGCACTTCTCTGGTCCATTATTTTGAAATGTGATAATTTTTTGTTTAAGCTTTTCTTTTTCTGTCTCAAATTCTCTATCATCTGCAATCAAAATGGTTGGAATAGTAGACATATTATGGGGCAATGTCTTGTCATTGTATATGATTTGTTTTGCAAACCTCCCTACTATTATTCCTAACCAATTCCTTGGTGGAAAAGAATTTCCCATTGCAATGTCTTGGAAAGATGAACAATGCGCTAGCATTTGGGCAACATCCATTTTTCCCCATTGAGGTTGTGAATTCGGACTTAATTTGTCAATACGCTTTAAAACTTCTGCTGTATGCATAGGATCAAAAATATTTTTCATTAGTGCTTATCTCCTTTAATTATTATGAGTCAACCTTCCTAACTTATTTGGCCGATTCTGGAATAAGAAATAGTCTGATTTGATACAGTGGTGTCCAGACAACCGCTGAAATAAGTTAAATTATCTGTGGTGGTCGAGGAGAGTCTAATGGTGCAATTTTTTTCTTACTAAAACGGAATTCTCCTAGGAAGTTAAAATGTCCCCAGCCTTATAGGAAACTTTAGGGGATACTTTAAAATCTTAACTTAATACCGATGTGGTGCTATCCCTAATAAGACTACAACCAAATTTTTGCTAGTTGAGATACTCCATTTATTATCTCTTCTTCAGATAGATTACCCAATCCAAGTAAAATATGTGGATATTGTGGTTTATATTTCGAGAAAGTTTGTGAGCAAGGATTAACTGCTATTCCGTGTTCATATGCCCTTTCAATTAGCATTTTTTCACTCATTTTTGTTTTAACTTCAATAATAACGTAAATCCCTGAGTTACCACCTTTTATCTCAACATAATTTTTAAAGTGTTTTAGTAATTCCCTTTTCAATAGATTCATTTTACGTTTATACAAAGCTTTCATCTTCCTTAAATGTGAGTACCAATATCCCTCATTCATAAAGGTCGCCAATGTTCTCTGGTGAATAGATGAGGATGTTTGCTCAAGCAAAGGAAGGATTTTTTTATATTCACTTACTAGCCTCGTTGGCAAAACCATATAACTAACACGGATAGAAGGTAGCAGTGCTTTTGAAAAAGTTCCTAAATAAACCACCCTATCATTAGAATCTAAACTTTGAAGAGACGGTATAGGTTGATGGATGTAACGAAATTCACTATCGTAATCATCCTCAATAATATATCCTTCCACCCTTTTTGCCCATTGAATTAACTTTAATCTTTCATTGACGGGGATAGTTACTCCATATGGAAAGTGGTGAGTAGGAGTGACATATAAAAGTCTAGAAGGCGACTTTAAAAGGCGCTCGACTTGAATGCCTTGTTCTGTTACCGGAATCGGATCAATAATAAATGACTGAAGAGCAAATAGTTCCCTTGCCACATTATATCCAGGGTCTTCTACTGCCAAATAATGATAGTCTTGCTTGAGCAACAACGTCAAAAGTAATAACAAGTGTTGTGTACTACTCCCAATAACAATCTGTTCAGTAGACGTATTAACCCCTCTTGATTGAAACAAGTAATCTGCTAGTGCCTTTCTTAATTGGATATCGCCTTGTTTTTCTCCGTATGAAAACATGCTAGAGTCTTTAAGGACTTTGTTTGTGAGCATTCTCCATGTTTTCAAAGGGAAGTTCGCTTGATCCACTGTCCCCATCTTAAAGTCAATCGTTTTTATGTCAGTTTGATTTTTTTCATAATGCTGTTTTCTAATGGGTGCATAATTAAGCGTCTCATCCGATATAGTTGCATCTACAAAAAACCCCTTTTTGTTCTCACTTCGAATATATCCTTCCGATTGCAATTGTTCATAGGCTAACTGAGTTGTGTTTCTGCTAACCTCTAATTGGAGAGCAAGTTGTCTAATTGATGGTAACTTTGTATTCCACTCTAATTTACCAGATAAAATCTGAGTACGTATGTATTGATAAACTTGTTGGTACATAGGGGTGTTACTTTCTCGATTGATAATAAATATTAGTTCATTCATCATTGAAATACCTCATCTGTCATTTGTGTTTATTGTAAACTGTACCTTTTAGAAATGACAGTATCAATGAATAATAAATTTAGAAAAAATTTTGATTTGGCAGGTAGCTTATGACAATAGTTATGTACATATTTTGTTTGATTGCATGGGGACTCAACTTTATAGCAGTAAAAATTCAAGGAACTCCTTTCAGTTTGGACACCCGTTGAAAGGGCTTAAATCTGCATTCATCTCACCGCCTATTGAGGTGGGAGACTTCTGTACCTGTCGCTCGCTTTCGGTACATAAAACATCTGTAGCTGACGCTTCGCTTTCGTTACAAGGAATAATATTATATGGGAGGTGGAAATATTGGATAAACCCCGATTATGGACAAGGGATTTTATCAGTATTGCCATTACTAATTTTCTCGTGTTTACAACATTTTTTTATTTATTGGTCACACTACCGATATATGCTTTACAAGAATGGCATGGCGCCGAATCTGATGTAGGACTTATTACTACAGTTTTTTTGATTGCATCCATCCTAACACGCCCATTTGCAGGTAAATGGATCGAAAAGGCAGGAAAGTATAGCGTTTTTATAAGTTCCCTCATTGTTCTTTTCGTAGCTTCAATTTTGTATTTTATTCCACAATCTCTGATGGGCTTACTCATTCTTCGCTTTTTTCATGGAATTGGCTTTGGAATGGCGACTACGGCCACTGGTGCAATTGTGGCTGATCTCATCCCTGAATCCCGCAAAGGAGAAGGAATGGGGTACTATGGACTAACGCTAAATCTTGCTATGGCTATTGGTCCCTTTTTGGGTTTGACTGCTATGCAACAAGCAGAGATAAATGTAATGTTTATCATAAATGCATGTTGTGCTTGCTTTGCACTCGTTGCAGGATTATTTGTTAAATTACCTAAGAAAGCTTCTATGCCAGAACGGGCAATTGAACAAAAAAAAAGTATGAAAATTGGAGATTACTTGGAAAGTTCCGCCATTCCTGTATCATTGATTTCAGCTTTCTTTGGACTGATTTATTCAGGAATTATTTCCTTCGTATCCATATATGCTAAAGAGCAAGGTTTAGTGGAAGCTGCTGGTTATTTCTTTGTTGTGTACGCAGTGGTCCTTTTAATTTCAAGACCGTTTACTGGAAAATGGTTTGATTTGTTTGGGGCAAATATGATCATTTATCCCGCTATTTTATGCTTTGCAGGCGGTACGTTCTTATTGAGTGTATCGAATACGCCCTTGTTATTTCTTACATCAGCAGCCCTTATTGGAGTTGGGTGGGGAACTGTATTTCCCAGCTTTCAAACCATTGCCATTCAAGTAGCACCTCCTAAAAAGAGGGCATTGGCTACGGCTACATTCCTCTCTATCTATGATTTTGGGTTCGGCATTGGATCATTTATCTTTGGTATTGCCGCAACTAAAATTGATCATGGATCATTATATTTTTATTGTTCATTCCTGATAATAATCGGAATTGGTGTTTATTATTTACTGCATGGTAGACTATCCTCACGTTCTATTGTGAAAAAGGTAAAAAAAGAGATTGCTTAGGGTATTTTTGGCCAAACGCAATGATTCGTGAATATGTTGCGTTTGTTGTTATGCAGAAAAAACAGCATAAAAAATAGGTTACTGATCAAATTCTTCACTACATAGCCCTCAAAGTATTCCATGCTGAATTCGATGAATCTACTGAAAATGCACTTTTAATAAGAATAAAATCAAAACGCCACTTCAACTTAAACCTTGAAGTGGCGTTTTGAGTACTCTTCTTTAATTTACCATATCTTCTCCACCCATTCAGGATGGTCTATAAATGGATTTCGATTGCCTTGGATTTCGTAAATTTTTTCATTTCTTTGTTTTTCATATTCATCTACAGGATCTTGCTTGTGCCATTGTAAAAGAACAGACAGTTTGCCGTGATAAGGAGCTGTTCCATTATTAACTTTGTCATTTAATTCAAGATCCACCTTATCTCCAGCCTCATAACGAGTGGCCATATATAATAATATACGTGCTACATCACCTTTTACGCGATTAGGGGGTTCGAATGAATCTGAATCTTTTAAGCAGCCATTACAGCCAGCCACTGGACTGCCACCATTGTCAAAGTCTAAATTTCCTCTTGAACTATTAACTTGTACATCGGTTGGGCGTAAGTGATGGATATCTGTTCCTGGTCCTTTGCTTGTCCCAAAGTTACCATGTGATTTTGCCCAAGTATGCTCTCGGTTCCAGTTTCCTACATTGCCACCATTGTTTGTTTTTGGACTAGATTTCCCAGAGTAAAATAAAATGACATTACTCGGATTACTAGGATCTTCATCCGTATACTTTAATGCATTCCAAACATCATCATAAGAAAGTACCTTTTGTTCAGAAATGATATCATGTAGAGCCTTTTTTAGTGCTTGGCCTTCCTTGTTGTAGGCACCTGCATAATAATCATTAGCAATGACTGTCACGCTGAAACTTGTAGTGACACTTTTCTTTCCATCAGATGCTGTAACGCCAACAATATGACTACCCTCATCTAAATTGAGTGTTAATAACTTTCCATTTATAGTGCCTTTTGTGGCAGTAAATGAAAGTTCATCACCATCAGGATCGGAAAAATGATCGGTTAAATCAATTTTAATTTCCTCTCCAATAGCTACAGTTTTGTTGGTAATAGGTTCTTTAATGATTGGTTGCTTGTTTTCAGCAGGCAAAGAAGGATTCACAATGGGTTTCCCCTTCGAATTTGTAAATTTAATTTGCTCAGGAGCTGCACCCTTTTTATAGATGATCGATTGTAAATCTAAATTTTCAGCGCCTCTTATTTCACTGACTTTTGCACCTTCAATTGTGAGTGTTTTCACGCTAGTGCCTTTAAGGTCAATAATCATCCCTGCTTTCGCTGGGCTAAGAATAACATCTGTCGTCTTAAAGCCTTCTCCATGTAGCTCCACATAGGCACCTTTAAGGAAAACACCTTTTGGAATAACAGATTGAGCATCTAAATGAAGTGCTATACTAGGTTTATTGATTGTTAATTTGTTCTTTTTGAAGTTCTTATAGTCATATACTATTTCTGGTTTAATCGGTTCAACATTTGAATCTTTATTAACATCAATTTGGACCATTACTGGATCATGGTCACTTGCACGACCAGCCATGTCCGTAAAATCTGCATTAATATGAAGAATATCGACATCTGTTTTTTCTGCCAGATTGTTTGACACTAAAATATGGTCTAATACTTGTGAGTTCCCCTGAAATACATATGTGTAACGATCAGAAGCATCTACTTTATTAATCATATTCGTCATCAATTGACCTTCATGGATTTTAAGCGCATCCGCAAATTGATAATCATTAAAATCACCTAAAGAAACTATGTTTGCATCTGGATTTTTTGATTTAATGTCCCCAACAAAATTATAAATAATGTTGGCGATTTTTTTACGTTGCACTTCACTGCCATACTGTGGAGGCTGAATCGCTCCAAATAAAGGCGTATCTCCTGATTTAGAATTCCAATGATTTGCGATCACAATTACATCTTCACCTTGGAATTCAAATTGTGCAGCTAAAGGTTTGCGACTACTATTAAATGCTTCATTTGCTGGATCAATACGCCCAGGGTTCAATGTTAATTTCCCATCTTGATAACCAACAGCTGTTGTAGCATCCCCTGCCGGAATACCTTCCTTTAACTTCACTCGCTCTGGGTTATAAAGGAAGCCAACTCGAATATTCGCATCTGGTGCTCCACCGTCTTGATTGTTCATTGGATCGATATTAACATACTGATACTCGACACCACCTACACCTTTAATAGCGTCAATTAATCTTTTATAACTTTGATCCGCTTTTGAATCTCCTGCAGATGGCCCGTTATTATCCTGCACCTCTGTTACGCCAACAATATCAGGGCTACCCATATCAATACCGATTGCTCTTGCTAGTTTTCTCGCTTTATCATCAGTAGTAGAAGTTTTGTTATTAGAGAAGTTCTCCAAATTATACGAGGCAATTGTTAACTGATCTTCTGCCTTTACTATTTTCGTTGTCTCAGGTGATGTATCTCCTTTTTCATAAGCGGCCTTCATCTCATCTAAAGAAGCATAGATTTTAAAGTTTTGATAGGAATAGCCCACGATTCCCGTAATTGGCCCTTTAAATTTATCACCTGTAGCCACTTCAAAATCACGAGCAGCTCCATTCGGTTCTAGTCGGAATTGAATTCTGTTTGGATTTGCATCTTCTTTCTCATACAATACGCCACCATGAATTGTATTCGTTTGTTCATCCTCAAGTACCGTTACTAAATCTCCATGCTCCTGTGGTGCTACTGCCTTCACGTTGCCAACTTCTACTCTCATGCCTTCGAGACTTTCCCAAAAATCAATAGCGTCGATGGTTGGATTAAAAATTTCAAGCTGATCACTGTCGATTTTACTAAAAGACATTTTTAACTTATCGATGCCAATTGCTTTTGGTAAGGCAACACTACTTTTAATGACTTCTACTTTTCCGTCTTGATCGTCACGCACATTAATTTGTGTAGTTTTTAAATCTGTTTGCTGCCTATCATCATAGCCATCGTAAGCATATTCGCTTACTTTACCTTTAACAGATACTAAATCTCCTACCTTTATTGGCCATGGTTTCTTTCCACTGTAGAGAAAAATTCCTTCAGACGTATTCGGGTCATTATCAGCCAATTCATCCGGTGTTTGAATCGTATAATACCAATTATTATTTAACGTAAATGAATACGTTACGATTCCTTCAATCCCTTCAACTGTTTTACCATCAAATGTTGAAGCATGCCCCGCGCCTTGAATATCATGAATTTGTAATTTATCTGCAATGCTATAATCAAATGTAGTTATATCGCTAAATGTGCCATCTTTAGCTTTAACTATTGTCTTTAAAGTAGTATTTTTGCTAATCTCAATTGGTGCCTCATATTTAAGACTTTTATCAGTTGGTTCCGTACCATCTACTGTGTAATAAATTTCTGCATCTGCTGTCGATGTTGTTAAAGTCACTGTTGTTTTTCCAACAAACGTCCCACTCCCAGGAGATGCGTTAGCAGGCTTTAGTGCTGTACTATCCACTACGATATCTGCTTCTGATCGAGGAATCAACTGATAGTCTTTATCGAACTGTTGAACAATACCAGTGATAGATTCATAGTTTGTACCGACAGTTAAGCCAAGCGAATTTGTTTCATCCCTTACGAGGAAATTCGTTCCGTCACTTGCAGTAAAGTTTGCCCATCCAGCCCCTTGTTGAACATCTGTAAGCGTAACGTTTTTCACTGTTACGAGCTGTGATTCGCTATCTTCATTTACTTGAGCACCTGTTACTACCTTTGGGGAAGGTACACCGGCATTTTCAACTTTTTCTACGATTGTAGCACCATCTAATTGTAGTAACCCACGATAGTCAACTAACTTACCTTTTAAAGTAACTTCATCCCCGATAGACATAGCTAAACTAGTAGGTCTTACAGCAATTCCACCTGTCTCATCTTGAACAGAGAACGTATTTTTCAAGCCTGCTGCAACCCTACCTTTGATCGTTACCGTTTCACCCACATCTTTATTCCGAGCATCTCCAATTGAGAGAATTGCCGGTGCTTCGGGGTCAACAGGTTCACCTGAATTCGTATCCATTACGTGTTGGCCTAAATTGGAGAAATCATCTACCGGAAATGAATTCCATTCCGATGCTGAATTAAAAGGATCATTAATAGTTGTATCACCCGTTAAGACTGAACTCTTTCTTACTAAAGTTACATCTTTAGCAAAATCTGCTGAAGAACCAACTTGTCCAATGGAATCAACTATTTCACCAGATTTCCTTAATACAATTGGATCATTTCCATTGAAATTAATAACAGTTGAATTTTCTAGATTTCCTTTTGCTTTAATGGTAGGCGCTGCATCTTTATGATATACAACATAAGTAGCTCCGCTTTCTAGAATACCTGTCAGACTCACTTTATTCTTCGCGGTAGCTTCTCCGTTCGTATGAAGCTCTAAAGTATAATTACTTAAATCAACCGCGGCGCCTGTACCATTATATATTTCAATTGCTTTATTGAAGGAAGTTCCTTCAATATACTCTGAAATGATTAAATCCTTTGCCAGTGTTTCAGCCTTTACAGTGATGGGTGCTACTGGTGCGGCAATACTTGCGATTAGAGTTGTTGCTAAAAAGGCATTCATCGGCTTCTTCCAATTCTTCTTTGACATCAAGTCAATTCTCCTTTCAATTTTAAGAATGTTCGTTTTTTTGAAAAAGATACTTTCGGTTTGGTCCTATACCGCACAGACGACAAATATCGCGTACGACATGTCGTAAATGGTCGAACTATTCAAAACATATTTCCCCATTCATATATATGTAAACATATTATTATTAATTCACTATTTTTATAGTATGTATATTATGTAAATGAATTGTAATAATAGAAAAACACATCTGCTATAGGGATTTTAACAATTTATAACATAATTTTAACATATAAACAAAATTTACACTTACCTAGTTTGCTTAATTATAAAAAACGGGCAAATTGATTTACGCCAAAAGAAAATAGTCTCTTAACCAGTTACTGGTCAAGAGACTATTTTCTATTTTACTACTACTTTTGTAGCAACACCATTTCGTGGAGGCTGATCTACTCCTTTGGATTAGTGTTATAGATGAGACCATGGAGTGAAACGACTCATGGGACGCCCCTAGTCAAGCGCACAGCTGGAACGGAAAGTAACCTCTCGTATTTGCTTGGAGCGTCAAAAACCATCTTATTTTCTACAAGCAAATGCTTATTTCAGCGGTTAATTTAAAGGTTATTAAATAAATTTTCTACTATGATATATTCATCATCTTTTAGTCTCGTAATTTCACATCTTTCAAGTGTTTCAAATTCTTTAAGTCTTTCTTCGATTGTCTTACTTGTACTATTTTTGAACAAATCTTCTCTGTCATAGTGTGGGAAAATAAGCTTGTCTGTTAATCCTAATGCTGAAAAATCCTTTGTATTTAGTGTATCCATTTGCGGTGTAAAAAAATGAACAACTTTAATGTTTGGACCAAGTAGAATAGCACCTGCACTGACGCCAACAATAACTACATTTTTTAAAACTAACTGTCGTAGGATACTATCTGCCCCACTCTGTTTAGTATGAAATAATAAATTAAACGGATTTCCACCGTTGATGTATATAACATCTTTATGTGTAAGATTTTCTAGATTATCAATCTCTAAATCAATGAAATCAATGTTTTGAAACCCCATTTCATTAAAGTCCTCTTTCGCTTTCTGTGCAAACCTATTATTCTCCTTTTGAGGGGATGCAGTCGTGATAATAGCAACATCTAGTTTGTCTGTAGCACCGTTGATGAGCTTTAAAAATTGCTCTTTAATAACATCGGTGTAAAAACCATTAGAGCTTAGTAACAATTTCAAGTTAATCATCCCCGTTCTATTTACTATTTTTCGCATTGGACATATCCTTATTTTAACAAAACATACAAGAAATCATGAATTTTCATAAAAAAAATAATCTTTGTTTGTCGTTAGACACTAATTCATTTTTTTAGACAAATAAAGGATAGATGAGTATATACTTTCATCCGCTCTTCTATTTGTTTCATTAGAGTGAAATACCAAAAGATTCATGCTAGGGGAAGTGGTTGATTGGAGTAGTGGCTGGGTAACTCCTTTGGGGATTAGAAACTCTAAAGCATACAGCATTTTGTGAGGAGCGTAGTACTGACCTGTTCTCCATTATATCGAGGATTTCCTTGTTTAAAATAATTATCAAACCTAGAACAGATATTTCTATAATGATAATAATTTTGTTTTAGCTTGTGTTTTTATACAGTGATGAGGAATTGTTGATTTTCACGGAGAGAGGCGACTCCTGCGGGATTAGCTTGCGCTGAAAGCCCCGCAGGAACGCAGTGACGAGGAGATTGAAGCCAAGCCCGCGGAAAGCGCCACCTCGAAGTGAAAATCAACCTTTGTTTATTGATACACTTTAATTAATTTTTTTATCGACGTGCTGAAGGGCAGATGAAAGTCTATTCATCTGCCCTCCTATTTATTTCTGTTTCTTCTTATAAATAATCGTAGCGATAACAAGTAAAAGTAAAATCACTTGCCCAATCATTGTTTCGACCGTTGGATAGAAACCAATGATGTTGACTACTGGCAAGCCATCTACAATCGTTGTTGAAACTGAATCCCTCAGCTGCAATGTATGCAGACTGACACCTATAATTTTAAATGCCAATACATAGATTAACACCGTTGCCACTGCGAAAAATTTATGAACTGGAATTTTTCCACTTGCATTAAATAATACAACTGCAAAAATAGCTAATATTAATAGTGCTACTACGATACCTAGCACAAATTGAGTTGTCTCCATTTTAGGTGCAATTCCTGCGTAGAAGACAAGTGTTTCTGCCCCTTCACGGAAAACGGATAAGAAGCTAATTGATGCCATCGCAAACACCGAGCCAGTTGAGATAGCATTGCCCATCTGTTTGGATATATAGCGATTCCAGCTTACTACACTCGATTTACTATGGAGCCAAATACCAACGCCAATCATCATGGCAGCAGCTAATAAACCAATATAACCTTCCATCAGCTCACGATTTGTATCAACTGTCGCAGATTGGAAAATTGTCGACATTAAAACAGCTGCTACCGCTGATAAAAAGATCCCTACAATTGCACCAACATAGATCCATTTGCGCATTGTTTTTTGTCCAGACTTCTCTAAGAACGATACTAATGCCATAATAATTAGCAGTGCCTCTAAGCCTTCTCGCAGTAAGATTAATGCTGCATCCCACAGCGTATAATCTGAGTCACCTTGAATCAGCTCAATTTCAGTGCGGAAATTATCCAGCTTACTTTTTATTGCTTTAACATCGACGTTAGACTTCAATAAGTCACTAACGAGAATCGGCATATCACTTTCAATTTTTGTATAAAGGCTGCCGTTACGTGTTGAAATATCTATTTCTACACTTGGCCATATTTTAATGAACTCTCGAATTTTATCAGAGGCAGCCTTGTAGTCACCTGCATCGATAAAATCATTCGCCTCATCAATATAAGCAATCAATGTTGCTAGAGAATACTCGCCATCTACAACTTTCGCCGTATCATTACCTGCTACAAAATCCTCAATTGTTTGTTTTAATTCTGCATATTGAGATTGCATTAAGGCTACATCTGGCTCTTCGGAAGCAATTGTGATCCGTATAAAGGCCATCTGTGTTTCAATTTGGCCGTACATCGCAATGCTTTGCTCACGTACAGGACGCTCAACTTTCTTCCATTTTGCATTAAAATCCTTATATGCAGCATCGATTGTAGTTAAATCACCACTTGCTAAGGCATCTTCAAATGCTTTCATGATAGGTTTAAATTTCGTACCAAATTCTGCTCGCTGCGCCGCTTCATCTACAGGATTTTCAAGCTTTTCTAATGCACGTAAAGCATTTGACAAGTCAGACAGTGCCTTTAAACGTTCATCCTTAGCTGTAGCTTCAACTGCTTGTGCAAGAATATTATCAACTTTTTCTTTTGCTTCCTTCTGATCAGATGTGACCGATGCCCAGTCTTTAGCAAATTGATCAAGAGCACGTTCTGCCTCAGCTTCCTTGTCCTGCTTCGTATTCATCAGCGCATCACTTATAGAAATGTAAAAGTGACTATATGATTGCGCTGCTTGCACGGGTAAAGCAAGTGCCACTAACAGGCAAAGTACTAAACTACAGCGCGTTAAAAAGTTCTTCACCTATATAACTCCCCTTTTGTACACCAGGGAAGCAAGCAAAGACTGCACTGCCTCGATGTGTAATATATTCATTCATTTTATCCATACGGCCTAAGCTATTTTGAACTGTTGTAAATTGGGCTGGATCCTTTTGATAAGAAATAAACAAGAGTCCCGCATCATGCGCACCTGTATTCGTCATAACGCCTGATGCATAAGAGTAAGAGCGACGTAAAATACGTGCACCAGATTTACGTGCCAAATGCACATGTGACGTATCTGGCATAATATACTCACCGTTGCTATCCTTCGCCTCTACATCGAAATCATCGAACTCTTTCTTTTTACCAAAAGGTGCACCACTATCGCGATAACGACCAAATGTTGCCTCTTGATCTTTCAGGGATGTGCGATCCCATGTTTCAAGATGCATTTGAACTTTACGTGCGACTAAATAAGAGCCGCCTTTTAGCCAACCTTTATCGACCCATACAACTTTATTTAAATCTTTGTTATCGGTAATCGATGGATTTCCAGTGCCATCCTTGAATGCAAATAGATTTCTCGGTGTTCCTCCACCAACTGGGAATGAGTTGAAGCCTGCCTGTGCCCATTTAATTTCTACCTGACCAGATGCTGCACGAACTAAATTGCGCACTGCGTGAAACGCCACCTGTGGGTCATCCGCACATGCCTGAATACAAAGATCTCCACCTGTAAGTTCTTTTTGTAGCTGATCTTTAGGGAAATGTGGTAAATCATTTAATTCTGCAGGCTTTAAATGTTGAATACCAAGCTTATCAAATAAAGATGGGCCAACACCTATTGTAATCGATAAATTTGAAGCGTCTAAACCATCTGCTTCGCCCGTATCTCCTGTAGGGACTCTAGTATTTGTTGTTAAATCTACCATTAATTCACCATTCATTAAACGTACAACAAGAGGTGTCCATTTTTTGAACAACTCTTGTAGGTCTTTCTTTGATGTAAATAAAACATCCAAAGAAGCAAAATAAATATTTGTCTGAACTGGTGTAATAATGCCAGGTTGATGTTTTCCA
Organism: Lysinibacillus sp. NPDC056232; assembly: GCF_042267565.1. Taxonomy (NCBI): domain Bacteria; kingdom Bacillati; phylum Bacillota; class Bacilli; order Caryophanales; family Bacillaceae; genus Lysinibacillus; species Lysinibacillus sp. NPDC056232. The sequence continues at coordinate 51,422 of NZ_JBHJTF010000032.1, forward strand.
TAGAAATCAATTTTATTACGTGCAGTCGTGCTATCTGCAACAGGCTCGAACACATCGTAGCCCATTACTTTCATAACGCCCCCTAAGCCAGAGGCACCGATAGCTATACCCGCTGCTCCGATACCTGTTAGCTTTAACATGTCACGTCTTGATATTTTTTTATTCATCCATTTTTCATCATTTGACGCTGTCATTTATTATCACTCCAAAAAATTACTCCAAAATAATACCCATTTGACTTAATGGTTCTCCAAGTTGATTAACTGCTGCTGAAAGTGCTTTTGTGTCTTCATCAGTTAATTTTTCGTAAGAAACATATCCGCCATCAGCAGTCGCATGTTTCGCTAATAAATCATCTACTGCTTTGAATTTTTCATCTAATGTTGCGACTAAGTCTTTGTCTTTCGCTTCTAATTTTGAACGAAGGATTTCAAAGATTTTTTCTGCACCTTCAATGTTTGCTTTAAAGTCATAAAGGTCTGTGTGAGAATAGATTTCTTCTTCACCAGTGATTTTAGATGTTGATACTTCATTTAATAAATCAACAGCACCTGTAATCATTAAATCAGGTGTTACTTCTACAGTTTGAACTAATGCATGTAATTCTTTTGCGTTTGCTAGTAATTGATCTGCAATTGCCTCGTAGCCTGCAGTTTTATTTTCTACCCAAAGCGCATGCTCCAGCTTATGATAGCCCGACCATTCTTCTTCGCCCTTGCCTTCTTCTTGGATATCAGCTAAACGACCGTCAATACGTGGATCCAGGTCACCAAAGCTCTCTGCGATTGGCTCCGAACGCTCGAAATACATCCGTGCCGGTGCATAGGCTGCTTTTGCTGCTTCAATTTCACCAGCCTTAAATACGTCCACAAATTTTTCCGTTTCCACTAAGAATTGATCCATTTGCTCTAATGCAAATGTTTGATAGGCTGCTAGTTCAGTAGATAAATCAACTTTTGTAGCTTTTTCTGCTTGCTCTGTTGCAGGCTTATCTTCTTTTTTAGCTTCATCTGTATTGCCACAGCCAGTCATAAGAATGCTCCCTGCAACTAATACAGATAATAATGATGTTTTTTTCATGCAAAGTACCTACTTCCGAAATAGTTTATATTGAGAATGATAATGATTATCAAATAGGATTGCAAGAAGTATTTTTATTTAAAGAAAAAAACGACATTTTACTAGTTGATCTAATTAGATAACTAGTAAAATGTCGTTCTTCCCACAATATAATTATTCTAAACTATGAAATTTTCGCTTGTTTTATATTTTCATATTTTCCATATAAGAAATAATAAAGGATAATTGACACTAAAATAACAAATACCATCGCGAAGAAAATGGCACTGTACCCCGATATCGGAACGAAGAATCCTAAGAAATAAGGACCAACCCCTAAACCTAAATCATATAAAATAAAATATGTCGATGTCGCAAGTCCTAAACGCTCATTTGGTGTAACTTTAATAGCTATTGCTTGCGCTACTGAATTGAAATTGCCATAACCAATCCCTATGCAAGCTGCGGCTAGTAAAAATGCAACACTACTTGTCGCCGAACTAAATGCATACATACCGATTGCAAAAATGACTAGACATGGATAGATAACAATGTTCGCGCCTCTAGTGTCTAGTAATTTCCCTGTAAAAGGACGTGTCGCTAAAATAACAATTGCATAAATGATAAAGAAATAACTTCCCGCTGATACCAAATCAAGCTCTTTCGCGTAAAACGTCATAAATGACATAACTCCGGAGTAGGCAAAGCCAATAACGAGCGCAACAAAAGCAATTGGCACAGCACGCATTTCGATAAAATTAGTGAGCTTAAAGCCTGTTTTCTCCACCATTTCTTTAGCCTTCTTCGGTGCATCTGGAACAGTTACGATAAAATACATTAAAAAGCAAACAACAGCTAATACAGAATCGACTGCAAAAATCATCCGAAAATCTTCAAACAGCTGTGTTAAAAGAATGCCAACAAACGGTCCAATAGCAGTGGCTAAAATAGCACTTAAGCTATAATAACCAATCCCTTCTCCTCGTCGATCAGGCGGCAAAATTTGTGCAATAATTGTTCCTGTCGCCGTACTAGCCATCCCAAGTGCAATCCCTTGTACTAAGCGATTGATCATTAGAAGCGGCAAATTCGTCGCAATAAAATAAGACATCGTTGATAGCATAAACAACAATAATCCACAAAATAATGTTTTTTTGCTACCCCAATCCCCTATGATACGCCCTGTCCCGAGACGACTAAATAAAGTACCAATAATAAAAATACTCGATACAAGCCCTGCCGTACTAGTTGAAGCCCCAAAATGCTCAACCGCATAGCCTGCGATGGTTACCATCAATAAAAAAAATATTAATGTAATAGTAAAATTAATAAGTGAGACGATTAAAAAGTCCTTCGTCCAAAGTTTATGTCTAGTTGCTTCCACTTTTTCTCTCTCCTACCTATTGATATTTGCACAAATGTTCGCTAAAACTTTTGTCGCAATTTCAATATCCTTCTCTGATACGCCTGCGAGTGCCTGTTCAAAAAATGGTTTTAATTGTGCCTTAATTTCCTGCACAACCTCTTCACCATTAGCCGTTAATTGTATAAGCTTTTCGCGCTTATCCCTACCCGCTACCGTTTCCACATAGCCAAGCTCCACAAGCTTTTGCACAAGCCTTGTCACACTCGGCTTTTCAATAAACATAAAATTCGCAATGTCAACAAATGTATGCGGCCCTTTATCCATCAATAACCGAAGGAGAGCCCATTGAGAACTATACAACTGATATTTCTCTAACTGCACATTTACTAGATTGATAAACGGTCTGTACATTAAGCGGTACTGATTAAAAAATTCTTGTTCAACTGTCAAAAATACCACTCCTCTTTAATTAGTTAGCCTAGCTAACTATATACCCTAAGTTTTTATTTGTCTAGTAGGCAATTAGCGAGAAGTTCGGCATTTTGAACGGGCTATTCGTCGAGCTGGTAGTTCTATCCGTCGCCTTGGGGTTTCTATCCGTCGTTATCTTGGTTACTTCCGTCGCTTCGAGACTTCTTTCCGTCGATAAGGCCTTGCTTTCCGTCGACGCTAATTTGATCCGTCACCTTGGGGTTTCTATCCGGCGTTACCTTGGTTCTTTCCGTCGTTTCGAGACTTCTTTCCGTCGATGGGGCTTTGCTTTCCGTCGCTGCTAATTCTATCCGTCGCCTTGGGGTTTCTATCCGTCGTTACCTTGCTTCCTTCCGTCGTTTCGAGACTTCTTTCCGTCGATGGGGCTTTGCTTTCCATCGCCACTAATTCTATCCGTCGCCTTGGGCTTTCTATCCGTCGTTACCTTGCTTCCTTCCGTCGATTCGAGACTTCTTTCCGTCGATGGGGCTTTGCTTTCCGTCGCTGCTAATTCTATCCGTCATCTTGGGCTTTCTATCCGTCGTTACCTTGCTTGCTTCCTTCCGTCGATTCGAGACTTCTTTCCTTCTACATCTTTTCTAGCAAAAATTCAGACCGCTTGAATTTTTGCAAGTTAATTAACAATTAAATACTTCCTATTACTTTTTGTTCCCACAGCTTTCAACGGTAACTTTTGTAGTAATTTATATGCAGTATTCGGCGAATCTATTGCAAAAAACTCACAAAAGCTTTTATTTGTTAACGTTTCGCCTACTAGCAATCGATAATCTTCAAGCGTCCTAAAAATTTCCTCTTGATCAACTGCTCCGCAGCGTTGACAATACCATTTTGGGTAACGATAGTTCATTGTCTGTCCATTTAAACAACTTTCGCATAGCACGCCTTTTACTAAATCCTGGACAGGCAATGCTATTTCTCTTTTGATTGGCCTATGCATGGACAATAATTTAGAAGAAAATTGAAAAAGCTTTTCCTCATCCACCACCGCCTCTTTATGCTGTCGAAGCCATTCTCGCACCTGATAACGTAAACCTGAAACATGGAAAATTGGTTGTCCCCTTAAACTCTTCGATAAAATAGCATTTTTCATTGCCAAAACGACAGCATATTGAACAGGAATCTCAAGTCTTGACTGTTGTAACATCCCCATCATCCACTCCATATGTCGCCTACTTTGATGAAGTGGATTCGTCATTCCTTCAACATCGCCTTCTGCTGTAGTTCTCGTAAATTGATAAAAAGATTCATCGAAATCTAGAAAGCCTGTTACATTTTTAATTTCAAGTATCAATATAAATTGAGGACATAGTAAAACGGTGTCTATTTGATGTGTAGTACCAAAGTGATTGAGTATTTGTAAATTATGAAGAAAATAATGCGGATGAGGTAAAATAATTTCAAGCCATTCGGCATCTACTCTTTGCTCCCCAGCAAAGCCTGCGTGTATACGCCTCAACCTCTCAAAATAATTCTGGTATTCAGTATGTGTGCTAGGTAATCTCCGTATCAAAGCTTCTAAAATTTTGTGCTGCTCTGATTCCTGACGGTCTAATAAAATCATTGTTTTTTTCACCTCCTATAACTATTTTATAAAAAAAGAACCCCCTTAAAAAGAGGTTCAAAAAAACTTGAAATACACATAGTACAAATTAAATCTTTCACCAACTTTTTTAGATAGAAAGAACGGAAAAATTCCTACGATTCAGCTCTTGCTAGTATTTTTTTGCTCGCTTTCCGTCGATGTCGGAGTTCTTTCCGTCGCTCGGAGACTTCTATCCGTCGATGCGGCCTCGCTTTCCATCGCAGCTAATTTTATCCGTCGCCTCGGGCTTTTTATCCGTCGATGTCGGATTTCTTTCCGTCGCTCTAAGACTTCTATCCGTCGGTGAGGCCTCGCTTTCCGTCGCAGCTAATTTTATCCGTCGCCTCGGGATTGCTTTCCGTCGGTGCCGGAGTTCTTTCCGTCGCTCTGAGACTTTCATCCGTCGAGGGGGCCTCGCTTTCCGTCGCCGCTAATTCTATCGGTCTCCCTGGGATTGCTTTCCGTCGGTGCCGGAGTTCTTTCCGTCGCTCTGAGACTTTCATCCGTCGAGGGGGCCTCGCTTTCCGTCGCCGCTAATTTTATCGGTCTCCCTGGGATTGTTTTCCGTCGATGCCGGAGTTCTTTCCGTCGCTCTGAGACTTTCATCCGTCGGTGAGGCCTCGCTTTCCGTCGCCTCGGGATTGCTTTCCGTCGATGCCGGATTTCTTTCCGTCGCTCTGAGACTTTCATCCGTCGAGGGGGCCTCGCTTTCCGTCGCCGCTAATTTTATCGGTCTCCCTGGGATTGTTTTCCGTCGA
>NZ_JBHJTF010000033.1:0-55177 GCF_042267565.1 Lysinibacillus sp. NPDC056232
TATATATATAATAAAATAATTTACATAAATGGGATTTATACTTTAATTTCCAGATTTAAATCTTTAAGAAGGAGCATCAATATGTCAAATATGCATGTTGGAGATATAATTGCAAACATTGTTTCGTTAGGTGTATTTATAATACCGATAGTAGTAATTGCTATCTTGATAATCTATAAAATCAAACGTAAAGGAAAAAATGTTTAGGGGCCTTTTCCAAAAAAACAGAGGAATTAGACAGTAGTTTTAAAAAAGTAGATAGAAAATAGTGACCTCAATTTAATTTACATTTGAGGTCACTCATAGAGCCTAAATTAATTTTTATAAAAATGAACTATTTAATAAAAAGAGTTCCATTTTACATCAGTTTTGTTTCTGTTACCTACATAGAATGATAAACTTCTAGTTATGGAACCAACATCTCCACCTACATTTAGTTGAGCAGATAATCGAGCTTCATCATCCCAAGTTGTATTCACAGGTGTAACCTTTCGAAGAGACATACTTGCATAAGTTCCTCCGGCCATCCAAATGTTAGGGTTCCCTTGCCACATAATAGAATCGTTTCCATAACGGTTCAACCAATAATTAACTTGGTATTCATATCCATAAGCCGCCAATTTATTGCTAACTTTTACTCCTTTACATTCTGTTCCACCCGATGTAGTCTGACAAGAACCCCCACTGATACCTATTCTTTGAATAGCTGATGATTGTGTTTTATCCACTGTCGCTTGTGCTCTGGAACCATCTGGGAATACATAAGTGGTACTAGTAATTTCACCTATGACAGCAGTACTTGAACTTACAGCGTCTTCAAATCCCATTAAATCTGCATCAGCCATACCGCCATTTTTGTACTTTTCAATTAATTTATCAGCAGTTTCTTCATTACTACCCATTTTTAATTGATTCTCTTTTATTGATTGTAAGCCATCATCAGAAAAGACTGTTGCTGATTCTTTAGTTTGATTTAAATCTGTTGATGCTTTTGCATCAATAGTTCCAAACCCAAAACCTGAAATACCTAGAACTGCTAAAGATGTTAAAAGAATTGAACGAAATTTCACTAATAATACCTCCTAAGTAATAATTTGCCACGTGACACTCACTATATTAGCATATTTTTCTTTAAAAGGTAATATAGTGAAATAAGTTCTAAAATTGTTATTATTTTAATGATTCGGTATATTATTAAAATTTAATATTGCATTTTCTAATGTTTCAGCATTTATATGTCCTTTCATTTCACCAAACAATTCATCTAATACAATATACTCAATAGATTTCATTGAAGTCATTTATATACAACCTCCAATTTTATTAATTCCCATAAAGAATCATCTATACCACAATTGTTTACTGTCTCCAGACCAAACCATATTTACACGCATAATGTGATTCCTCCTTGTTTAAATTTAGGCATAGAGAAAACGCCTATTACAAAGATTGAAAAGTTAAAGACATACGAGTACCTTTATCAATCGCTGTAATAAGCGTTCTTAAAAAAAGTGCCCTTCACCGTGTGATTAGAGTAAGAATCATTCCTCGTGCAAGCTCTACTAACCCACTTCCTTTTTCTACCGTTAATAAAAAATCCGTTGTCATTACAACTGGCTCATTTAAGGTCTGTAGGATGTTTTAGACCTAATTCATCAGCAATGAAAAATTGTTTCTTCCAACGGCAATAAAGGAAATTGTTCTCGAATATCAACAACAAAATCCGAATATTCTGTTAAATAAAAGTAGTTCCGTTCCAAATCTGATAAAAATTCGTGCTGCCTTTTCGTTTTAATACCTTTTAAACGAGTGGATCTTCCCAATGAGGAAACATCTTGAATATTTAACCACGGTTTATAATCGGCACCAATTCCCGAGCCACGACCTTCTTTAATCCACTTTTCAACTTTAGATGTTCTAGTTCTTTTAGACATAAAAAACACCCATTTGGCTAAATAATAACCAAAGCGGTAAAGCTTCGTAACTTTTTTACAATCGTCGCGACTTTATTTTAAACATCGCATCTTTTTTATAAACATCGCGACTTTATTTCAAATCTACACTCGGTGTCTTCTTTAATGTCATCGACACTTCTCCTAGTTAAACCCACTTGCTATTTCTTCCACTAACCTGCTCCGTTAGTAAAACAAAAAAGGGGCTGCATACGCAACCCGATTTTCTTCAAGTAAAGCCTTCGTTTGTTCAAAAAAATAGTTTTTTTTATTTCGTGATAAGATATTTTTCTTTGAAAAGTGGACTTAATTCACTCCACACATCAAATTTATTACCATCTAAATCAAAGAAAACAAAGTTCCTTCCAGAGTGTCCTCTGTTTTCAATTTCTCCAACTCTTATTTCTTTATCGATAAAATCTCTATGAATTGCCTCTAATGCAGTTAGTCCATTAACTTCAAATGTTATAGAAAAACGTTCTACACCATAGCAATCATAGAAGTTAGAACTTTGACTTTCTTTAGACTTAACAAGAAAAATACTTTGGTTTGCAAAATTAAGAATTGCTTTGTCTTCGTCTTTATAGCTTAACTCTGCCCCCAATTTGTTTACATACCATTCATAAGAATTTTCTACATTAGTTACTGGAATATAAGTAGTTCACACCCTTAGCAACTTTTCGCTCATTCTATCGACTCCTTCCAATATCTTTAACAGATACTTTCTCCATTTATGTATTTTTTTCCTTCTAATCTCCATTTTTCTTATTGAACTAAACTGCCCCGTTAGTTGAATATCAATTTATTTTTTATCTCTTATTTCTTCCAGTATTTTTAATGTTACTAAACAATGATGGAGAAGAGCAAAATATATTCAATACTTTAAATAGGTATCTAAAAGGACCAAACATATTAGTCATATAAAATATGTTTGGTCCTTTAATTTATTTAACTTTTTTCAATTTTGGTCTTGATAAGTTAATTGATCTTCCATGCTTTTTTGTATTTAACCCATAATATTGTAGCCAGCGTCGATGTAAATCGTTTCGCCTGTCACACCGCGTGATAAGTGAGAAAGCATCACGATTGTCATATCTGCTACTTCGTCTTGTTGAACATTACGTTTTAATGGAGCTGTTTCTTCAATTTTGTGTAAGATTGTATTGAAGGAAGGAACTCCTTTTGCAGCAAGTGTACGAATCGCTCCAGCTGAGATAGCATTAACGCGAATATTATCTTTACCAACATCTGCAGCAAGATAGCGCATAGATGCCTCTAATGCAGCTTTCGCTACCCCCATGACATTGTAGCCATCAAGGACACGCTCTGCTCCTAAGTAGCTCATTGTAACGATAGAACCGCCTTCAGTCATATAAGGATGTGCGGCCTTTGCTGCTGAGATAAGAGAATAAGCACTAGTATCTTGTGCAAATGCATAGCCATCACGAGTTGTATCTAAGAAGCGATTGTGTAAATCTTCTGCATTAGCAAAGGCTACTGAGTGCACGATACCATGGATAACACCTACTTTAGTACCGATTTCATCGAAAGCTGCTTTTGTACTTTCGTCGCTGTTAACGTCACATTGTACGATCAATGAATCAGATTGTCCGATGTTCTCTAATTGCTTTTGTAATTTTTTTAATGAACGTTCTTGGCGATATGTGAAAATAACATTTGCACCTACGTCAAATAAACGTTTTGCAATACCCCAAGCAATACTACGATCGTTTGCCACACCCATTACGACAATATTTTTATCTTTTAATTGTAATAAATTATCCATCATCTAATAAGAACCCCTTTATGAAATAATATCTGTTATTAGTACCAACTACTAAAATCTTATCATACATAAAAAATGGTTGCAATAACAAGATGAAAAGAGTGACCAACTTTACTTGAAAAAGTAAAAAAATTCATCTCTACTAAGGTAGAGATGAATCTGGTATATAAGCTAGGATCAGTTTCTATTTGATTAAACATTATCCAAAAGATTTTATGAATATCCTGAGTGGGAAAATACATTGGGATGATAATTATGTAAAAAGGCACCCAGTTAAGGATGCCTTTAAAGATACTTAAAACTATTCGAATTTTAATGAGTCGCCATCAAAAGTTTCGTCTGCTACTTTGATTGAGTCAGTTGGGCAGCCTTCGAAAGCATCTTGCATGTCTTCTAGTAGATCTTCTGGAACTTCAGCAGTTCCCATGTTATCATCTAAAATAACGAAGGCAATACCTTCATCATCATAATCATAAATATCTGGTGCTGCGGCTCCACAAGCGCCACAAGCGATGCATGTATCTTTATCAACAATTGTGAATTTAGCCATTTTTCTTTCTCTCCTTTTACATGTTCCTACAAAGCTTCATACTCATTTTAAAGATGTTTATCTTACATTTCAACATAAATACTATTAAATTGGAGGAATTTGCGTCTATGTTACATCAAATTTTATTGCAAATCTTTCAAAAACTAAATAACGAACGAACTATTTCTGCTGCTTATCATGTATTAAGAGGAAAGCGCTCAGGTCAGACTATTCAAGACATTGGCCTATTTCAGTTACATAATTATTTCGGGCTATTACCTAAGTTACCTCGGAAGACATTTGATGAAGTCGTAACTTCATTTTTGCAGTATAGTTGGTTAATAATACAAGAATCTGGTCACTATTCCATGAAAGAGCTAGGTTTACAGCGAGCAGAGCAGACGCCTGACTTTTTATTTGACGGATGGCACTATAGGGGAAATGAGCATGTGTTTTTTGCGAGGTTCTCGTTAATTGTACAAAGTTTATCGTATCAAAATGCTGCGGTTCGTTCATTTTCTCCTATTAGTAGGGATACGAATATTCAGTCCTGGGTTCGATCATTTTTAGTCGAGCATCACTATCAAGATGGACATTTACAGCAACAATTATTGCAGGAGTGTGAACAGGTGCTTTCCATGTTACCCGTGTCAGATGCCAACAAGCAGCTCGTCCTTTATCGGTTGAGTGGTCATAGTTTACCAGGATGGACGTGGCAGCAGCTTGCTAGTCAACGTCAGGAAACTGTTTTAGATAGTCAATTAGCGTTTATAGAATTGCTACATACGTTATTAAATGAAGTTCATCAGACAAATGATTATCTGCTGCTTGGTAAAATGGCAGAGGGATTAAGAGTCAAAGCATTATTAACTGATTCAGCGCAGCAAACAGCACATTTATATGAGCAGGGCTATTCAATTGAACAGATTGTGCAAATAAGGAAATTAAAACAAAGTACAATTGAGGATCATTTGGTAGAATTAGCCATGAATGAACCGAACTTTTCGATTGGTCCGTTCGTCTCTTATGAAGAAGCGGAAAAAGTTTGGCAGGTATCGAAACACTATCAAACTAAAAAATTGAAAACATTGCATGAAGTAGTTGAAGGTATGAGTTATTTCCAGTTAAGGCTTGTCCTCGCGAAAGGAGAAGTTTAAATGGAACTTGAACAAACATTAGCAAAGTATTTTGGCTATACAACTTTTCGTCCAGGCCAAAAAGAGGTCATTGAAGCAATTTTAGAAGAAAAAAATGTTATTGCTTTATTACCAACAGGAATGGGAAAATCACTTTGTTTCCAGCTACCAGGATATATCATGCAGAAGCCGGTTTTAATCGTTTCTCCTTTGCTTTCTCTCATGCAGGATCAGGTAGAGGAGCTAAAACGCTTTGGTGAAAAGCGGGTAGTTGCCTTAAATTCATTTTTAACCGTAAGTGAAAAACGATATGTGTTACATTTCTTAGAGCAGTTTCGTTTTATCTTTACGTCACCAGAGATGCTTTTACAGCAACAGGTTCAAGACAAGCTTTCACAAATGCAGCTAGGTCTTATCGTAGTGGACGAGGCACACTGTATTTCACAGTGGGGCTTTGATTTTAGACCGGATTATTTACGAATTAGACAATGGTTTTCACAAGTAAATCGTCCACCGGTTTTAGCTTTATCAGCGACTGCGACGAATAAAGTAGTCAATGATATACGAGATACATTGTCGCTCGATACACCATTTGAGTTTTTGTACAATGTGGATCGGCCTAATATTCATCTTGGGCGTGTTGTATTTGAGGATAGGGCAGATAAAGCACATTGGATTATGCAGTATGTTAAAGAGACGGCAGGACCGGGTATATTATATATGTCCTCGCGGAAGCGTGCTGAACAATATAGTGAGGCGCTTATACAGGCAGGTATACGAGCGGCAGCTTATCACGCAGGCTATGGTGCTGAGGACCGTCAGTTTATTCAGCAACAGTTTATTGACGGGGAGCTCGACTGGATTGTGGCTACGAATGCTTTTGGAATGGGTATCAATAAGTCAGATATTCGTCAGGTCATCCATGAAACGATGCCTGCTAATGTAGAAAATTACATGCAGGAAATTGGCCGTGCAGGGCGTGATGGTCAACCAGCGCTCGCCATTTTACTATATAGTGATGGTGATGAGGAATTTGCGAAATTTGTTGTAACAGGCGATTTGCCAACAGCTGGTCATGTTGATCGTTATCAGGAACTACTAAATCAGCAAGTACACCCTTCACAAATGTTGAAAAATGGAGAGCTGAGTGAGACCGCTTTTCGTGTGCTGGATTACTGGTTGCAACAAGAAACGATGGAACAAGTTAAAGTGCGTTTAAATCATTTGGCACTGGAAAAATATCGTGCTGTCGATAAAATGCATAAAATTACCCAGACAAAAGACTGTATTCGCACACAGCTAGTCGGGTATTTTGGGCAAAAATTGCTGAAAAAACCGGAAAACTGTTGTGAAAATTGTGGAATCCATTATGATGAAATCAATAAGGTACGCTTGAAGGAAGAGAAGAAAATAGAAATGATTCCATGGGGAAGTCGGTTAAAGCAACTCTTAATGGGTTTTTAGAGGCTCACCACCAAAAGTTATGGATGACATTTGTTAAAACGTATGCCATGTATATAAGTTGATTGCAGTGAAGATTAGACGCCCCTGGGAAAGCGCACAGTCGGAACGGAAATCAACCCCCACGTTATGGTGATATGCCCTTTTTAGACTATAACTGACGGTCATTTACTTTTTTCGCAAAATTCGTCATAATAGAATGATAGAATGCGTAGTGAGGTTGGAGGAAAGACGAATGAGTAAAGAAGATTATCGCGATAAAATCGAAGAACATCGTCAATCTTTTGAAGAAGAACAAAAAGAACAGGAAGCTTTATCTAGAGTTGCAAGAATGAATAAAAATGGAAGTAATAATAAAAAGCCAAAAAATACAAAACGAAAAACGCCATTAATGACGATTCTTTTTGTAATTTTTATCTTAATTCCATTATCAATATTAGTCTATTTCTTAAAATTCTATGAACCTGGATCAACGATTGAAGAGGTTGAAAAAAATTCTACGGATCAAATTGTAGAAATTGACAAATCAGGGAATAAAGTATCTGTGTCAACTGACAAAAACAAAGAAGACGATAAAGAAGGCAAAGCAGACAAAGCAGACAAAGCAAAGGAAGCATCTAAAAAAGACGCTGAGAAATTAGCAGCTGAACAGAAGGCAGCAGAGGAAGCGAAAAAAGCAGAAGCAGCCAAGCAGGCAGAGGAAGCTAGACAAGCCGAAGCAGCTAAGAATGCAGAGGCAGCTAGAAGAGCACAAGCTGAAGCAGCTAGAAAAGCAGAAGATGCTAGAAAAGCTGAACAAGCACGAAAGGCTGAGGAAGCACGAAAAGCAGAAGAAGCAAAACAATCTGCAAAAGCAAGTACCCATACTGTAAAAGCAAATGAAAATTTATATCGTATTGCATTGAATCACTACGGTGATGGCAGTGAAGCAACACTAGCGAAAATCCGTGCAGCAAACGGTATGTCTTCTAATACTCTATCGGTTGGGCAAGTTATTAAGTTACCATAAGAAAACAGGTGTCATTCTTTGGCAATGATGTTTTTCTAGTATAAAATAATGGACAAACGTTAACACCAAGTAGGGTTGAGGCGTACGTCTGATTTAGTGAAAAGGCGATTCTTCTTTTAAATGAATCGTCTTTTTGCTTTCGTAAGGAGAAGTGAAGGAATGATTTATTTTGGACTATTTATTTTAGTAGTCATCGCGTTCTTGCTTTATATGTTGAAGGTGGCACATGAAAATAATGTTTTACATCATCAATTGCTATTAAAGGGTGAACAGGAAAAAATCCGACTATTTTTTATTTCGGATACCCATTTACGCAAAATTAACCGCCAGATGATTGAGCAGTTAGATGGTCCATTTGATGCTGTTATAATTGGTGGAGATTTTGCGGATGGACGTACACCTATTCAACGTATTCATGACAACCTTAAATTATTAACGCCTTTAGGACCAACTTATTTTGTATGGGGTAATAATGACAGAGAAGTAGGTGAAGAGCGATTACGAAGTATTTTACAGGACCATGGTGTTCAGATTATTGCCAATGATGCTGTATTACTACCTAAAAAAAACCGCTTTTGGCTTAATGCAATTGAAGACACATCGATAATGAAAAGTAGATTTGATGAAGCATTTGCAAAGGTAAAAGAGAAAGACTTAGTTGTTTTCATCTCACATAACCCTGGTGTTTTTGCAGAAGTTCGAGCAAAATTTAGAGCAGATTTAATGATGGGGGGGCATTTACACGGTGGTCAAATTAGAATTGGCTCATATGGGATGCATCCTAACGGCTCATATCGGGAGCGTGAAGGTGTGATGACGTTAGTTAGCAACGGCTATGGTACTACGTTATTACCTTTCCGACTTGGTGCGAGACCACAGTGTCATATTATTGACATTGAAGTTTCGGATAAATAAACAACCAAAACTTGTTAGAAGGCGTATAATGGAAGCGATAAGGATTAATTCGGTAAAAGCCCGATTAAGTAAAGTATTAGCAAATTGCTAATACAAAGTTGATAGGAGTGTCAAGAAATGCAGCAAGTAGATGCAATTATTGTTGGAGGAGGCCCATGTGGTTTAGCCGCAGCAATAGCCTTGCAAAATATTGGATTAAAGCCAATTGTCATTGAAAAAGGAAATATCGTAAATGCAATTTACAATTACCCTACACATCAAACTTTTTTTAGTACGAGTGAACGACTGGCTATCGGCGATGTGCCCTTTATTATTGAAGGTCGTAAGCCAAAGCGAAACCAAGCGCTAGTTTATTATCGAGAAGTTGTGCGTTTGAAGGATATTCAAATAAATCGCTTCGAGAAAGTAAATAGCGTTGTAAAAAATGGAGCGATGTTTACAGTAACGACAGATAAAGAGGTTTATACAACACCTTATGTTGTGATTGCAACAGGCTACTATGACCATCCAAATTATTTAAATATTCCAGGTGAGAAATTACCGAAAGTCTACCATTACTTTAAAGAGGGACATGAATTTTTTGATACTGATGTTCTTGTAATAGGCGGGAAAAATTCGGCAGTGGATGCAGCACTTGAGTTGAATAAGGCTGGAGCTCGCGTCACTGTTGTCTATCGTAGTAGTGAATATTCACCTAGCATCAAGCCATGGGTTTTACCCGAATTTGAAGGACTAGTACGGGATGGAGAAGTCCAAATGCAGTTCAATACAAATGTGCTGGAAATCCGTGAGCATGAGGTCGTTGTAGAAATGAATGGTAGCGAGAAAACTTTAAAAAATGATTTTGTTTTTGCGATGACAGGCTATCATCCAGATCATTCTTTTATCCGAGCAATGGGTGTGTCTATTGATGATGAAACGGGACGTCCTTTCTTTAATCCAGAAACTATGGAAACAAATGTAGAAGGATTATTCATTGCAGGAGTTATTGCAGCTGGAAATAATGCTAATGAAATTTTTATCGAAAATGGCCGCTTCCATGGCGATTGTATTGCGAAGACTATTCTAGAAAAAGGAAAATAGCAATAGGAGAGCTGTATAGGCAAGTAAGCTGCTTATACAGCTTTTTTTAAACTACGGATGGAAGAAGTCAAAGCGATGGACATAATTTCTCTAAGCGAAGCTGAAAAAAGGTGTGAATAAATGCTTGGATTATACTGGATGCTAAGTTATATCATAGGGAACTTTATGACGGCATATTTTGTTGGAAAAGTATATGGTGTTAATTTACAGGAAGAAAGAAGTAAAAACTTAGGGGCTCGAAATGCTGGCAACGTGATTGGGAAAGTTGCTTTTCTATGGACTTTTTTAGGGGATTCTTTAAAAGGTGCGCTCGTTGTCGGTGCAGGACGTTTACTGCATTTCGAAGAATGAGAAATCATTTTAGGCGCTAGTTTGAGCATGCTTGGTCATATGTTTCCGTTTTGGCTTAAGTTTAATGGGGGAAAAGGAGTAGCAACTTTTATAGGTGTAGGTCTGGCACTGTCACCAAGCTTATTTTTCATGATGGTTGTAGGAACTGCTATTACGCTTAGTGTAACGAGAAGTTTAACACTTAGTATGTTAGGTGGCTTTGTTTTATATGTTGGAGCGATTGTTTATACAGATAAATTACTGTTATACATACCGATACTAGTAGCAATAAGCTTTATGCTTATTAAGCATATGTCGAATATTAAAGAGGCTTTAGAGAGAAGGAAGTGATTATATGTATTGGTGTAAAATTGCGCATACAGAAGCGGAGTTTGAGGAAATTGCACGATTAAATTATGAAACCTTTGTCGAAGAAATTCCACAGCATAAACCAAACTCCGAAAGAAAAAAAGTTGACCGTTTTCATCATGAAAATACGTATATTGTTGTTTATAAAGGAATAGAACTTATAGGCATGCTTGCATTTAGAGAGCAAAGGCCTTTTTCAATTGATGAAAAGATAGGAGAGGTTGAGCAGTATTTATCAAAGGAGATTAGTACTAAGCTTTGTGAAATTCGATTGCTTGCCGTCAAGAAGGCGTATCGAACAGGAAGAGTACTATTGAAATTGACACAGGCATTAACTGCTTTTGCCTACGAAAAAGGTTATTCGGCAGCGGTTATTTCAGGTACTACTCGTGAGGAGAAACTTTATAAGCAAATGGGATTTACTCAATTTGCACTTGCTACAGGGACAGAGGATGCTTTATTTTTACCTATGGTATTAACGAGACAGGAGTTTGAAAAGTCTTTGCAGCAAAGACTTGCGAAGGAGTGCCATACATTTTATCCAGGTCCAGTAAAACAAAGTGAACCATTTATGTATTCTGAGCTTTCTCATCGTTCGTTAGGCTTTCAATCATTAATTGAGCAAATGAGAAATAAGTTGCTTCAACTATCAGGAGCAGAGCATGTAGCTACAATTGTAGGAACTGGCACATTGGCGAATGAAGTTATGTTGGGGCAATTGAAGGCTCAACAATTAGGGCGTGGATTAATTTTAACAAATGGTGAGTTTGGAGAACGTCTTCGAAAGCAAGCAGAGAGATGGTCATTAGATTTTGATGTAATAGAGCAAAATTGGGGAATTTCGTTTGATTCAAATATATTGGACTCTTATTTGCAAAAAGGATCTTATCAATGGCTTCTTGCAGTACATGGAGAAACGTCGACTGGTACATGTAATGATTTAAAGGAAATTTCACAGCTAACTAAACGTTACGATATAAAGCTTTGCGTAGATTGCATTAGCTCGTTCGGAGCAATGCCATTTTCCTTAAAGGATTGTTATTTAGCGACTGCAGTGAGTGGAAAAGCAATTGGTGCACTCAGTGGCTTGGCTTTTGTTTTTTCGCAAAACATTGTGAAATCTTCTACAACAATACCTGCTTATCTCGATCTAGCTAATTACCAGTCTGGTGCGATCCCGTTTACATTACCAGCAGTACTTGTTGCAAATGTTACTGCAGCATTACAAGCATATCCAGAAAGATATGGACAGCTACAGCAACGCTTTAAAACAATGCTGCAGCTACCATTTATGCACTACCAAATTTCAACTAGACAGTATCCGATGCTCATCACTTTACAACTTCCAAAGGCTTTGGCAAACCTACAGAGAGACTTAAATTTAAATGGTTATTATGTTCATGCGGATAGCCAATATTTACGTCAAAGAAATTTCATACAGCTGTCTGTTATTCAGCCAGATTTTGAGATAGCCATCAATCATTTACATAATATCTTGGATTATTATAAGCAAATTATAGATGTATAAGCTAAAGTGAATGCCGAATATATTAGCTTTACATGAAAAATTCCTTTAAATCAATAGGAGTTCCAACTTTATTGAGCCCAATTAATAATTTTAATCGAGCCTTTTGACCATTAATGCCAGTTGCAAATATAGCTCCTAGGTCTTCGAGCATTTTGCCACCACCAACGTAACCGTAGACACCTTCTGCTATTCCATTAAAACAACGGGATACGAGTATAACAGGGATACCGCGCTCTAACAGACTTTCAATACCCTTAACAACTGATGGAGGGACGTTACCTTGTCCAAGTCCTTCTAATACAACGCCGTCATATTTACATGCGAGTACTACATCAAGTAAGTCAACCTCCATACCAGCATACACTTTCAGCATGGCTACTCGTTTTGATAAACCATCAACATCTACATATTGACGGCGGATAGGGGCATGATGAAACAATATTCTTGATTTTGTAATAAGTCCGATTGGGCCATATTGAGGTGACTGGAAGGTATTTACTGAGCTTGTGCTTGTTTTTGTCGTGTTAACAGCAAGGTGGACCTCGTCATTCATAACAACAAGAACACCTTTCTCACTAGCTTCTTCATCTACAGCTACACGGACGGCTTCTACTAAATTATAAACCCCGTCTGCACCAAGTTCGTTTGAAGAGCGCATGGCACCTGTTAAAACAATAGGAATTGATAAATCAGTCGTTAACTCTAAAAAGTATGCTGTTTCTTCTAATGTATCAGTACCATGGGTGATGACAACGCCATCAATTTTCTCCTCTGCCACTTTTTCGATAATAAGATTACGTAATTTAAGCATTTCTTTTTGAGTAATATGTGGTGATGGGAGGTTGAATGCCTCCATTTCAATAATTGAGGCAAGTGCATCAAGTTTGCTGCTTTCCTTCATTAGCGGATTTTCCTTGTTAGGCATAACGGCACCTTCATCACTCATCGCCATAGAAATTGTTCCACCTGTATGAATTAATAAAATTGTTTTTTTCATAAAAAATAATATCTCCTTTTAAAAAGTTTTATGTCATAACATGGTATAATAATAGCAGTTTATCTTCATGTAACAGATATTTTTTGTCGAAAATAAAAGTTTAATGTCAAAAAAGTTCCACCCAATAACCGACAGAAAAAGATGAACTGTGAAATTTTCCATCCTGCGAAGACGCTAAAGTTAACCAACATTATGGGGCTGGCTTCACTTTCATGCAAAAAAATTGTTGGTCTAAAGTCAGAAGGATGTCACGAATTTTAAAATCTTAACATCATTATGTCAAGGTGAAATTGATTTTTGAAAGGGGCCGGCATCATGATCATTTTATTATCAGCTGCCATTGCACCCGGTCTAGCGCTTTTTAGTTACTTTTATTTGCGCAATCAGATGGCAACGGAGCCAAGAAGAACTTTACTTCAAACGTTTTTGTATGGCGCATTTTTAACGTTCCCAATCATGTTCTTACAGTATGTACTAACAGAGGAAGGGGTCTTTCGATATCTTTATCTACAAGATGTAGTTTTTTCGAGTGTAGTTGAAGAGTTTTTTAAATGGTTTGTTCTGTTAATCGCAATCTACAATCATGTAGAATTCGATGATCCTTATGATGGCATACTGTATGGTGCAAGCATATCTCTTGGTTTTGCCACGATTGAAAATGTGCTTTATTTATTTTCTTTCGGTTTGGATACAGCATTTATGCGTGCATTATTACCTGTATCAAGTCATGCTTTGTTCGGTGTTGTAATGGGCTATTATTATGGACGTGCCAAGTTTTCGAAGCTTGCAAAGACGAAAGAAATGATTGCTATGGCGCTTTGTGCACCGGTAGTTTTACACATTTTATATAATACAATTTTATCGTTTAAAGGATATTGGGTATATTTAATGATACCTTTTATGCTGTTTTTGTGGTGGTTTGGGCTACGAAAAGTCAAGCTTGCTCACTATCACCTAGTACAACATTTGCATATGCATAAAAAATATAAAGCGTAGAAATCTAAAAAAGATTTCTACGCTTTTCTATTTTTTAAATGTATAAAATAAGTCGTTTGTTTCAAGCTATGAAAAAAAGGAGTGATGATAGTGCGATTAGTAAGCATAGTTTTTGCTTTGATGTTGGGGATTAGTATATTCGCTATTCCGCAAAATGACGCCATTGCATTTACCGGGCAACAGATTTCTCGTGGTGCTTATGGAGATGATGTAATTGAGCTACAGGCAAGGCTACAATACTTAGGGTTTTATAAAAGTAAAATTGATGGCAAATTTGGCTATAACACATATTGGGCTTTGCGAATTTTCCAAGAGAAATATGGTTTACCAGTAGATGGAATAGCCGGTGCTAAAACTAAAAAAACTTTATCAGGTTATTCAGATTACGATGAAGGATGGGTAAAAGCGCAATTAAATGCAGGAAATCAATTTACCTATTATGGTGGTACGCCACTTGAACAGCAAGTGAAAACAAACACTGGCGGCGGCGGTGGAGGTGGAGGTAAAAGTAGTGGTAGTAGTAACAATAATGGGACTAAAACTCAACTACCTCCAAAGTATACTGACAGAGATGTACAGTTAATGGCGAATGCGGTTTATGGTGAAGCTAGGGGAGAGCCTTATGAAGGTCAAGTGGCTGTAGCCGCTGTTATTTTAAATCGTTTGGAAAGTCCTGAATTCCCAAATACTATTTCAGGTATCATTTTCCAACCACTAGCATTTACTGCGGTGGCAGATGGACAAATTTGGCTTGAACCAAATGAACGTGCAAAAGAAGCAGTTCTTGATGCTATGAATGGATGGGATCCTTCAGAAAATGCACTTTATTATTTTAATCCGAAAACAGCTACAAGTAAGTGGATTTGGTCACGAGCTCAAATTAAACGAATTGGAGAACACATTTTCTGTTCATAAGAAAGGAGGAAAAAAATGAGAACAATGCTCGTTATACTCACTGCGGCGGTTATTGGTTTAGGGGCATATAGCATTAATATGCACGGAAAAAATGCAAGTTTACAACGTACTGTGCTAGCTCAGTACACGGATAATTTAACGGATGCATCTGAGAAATTATCGCATCTACAACAATCTGTTTCACAATCTCTATTGTTTCGGGATGACAATGCCATCCACAATGAGTTAGATTCTGTTTGGCGACTAAGCTCTGACGTTCGATCTTCTATGTCGAATATTCCTATCGGGCAGGAAATGTCGAACGACTGGCTAAGTTACTTAGGACGTCTAGGAGATGAGGCAAAGAAAACATCTAAAACTGGTGATTATAAAGCTTGGCGAGAAAAAATGCCACAAGTCTCAACGAATTTACAATCACTTTCAGATGAATGGTCAGCTGCAACAGTAGATTTTTATAAAAATAACGGTAAAATGGATGTCTGGTTAAGACAAGTAGATACTAAAAACCCAAATACAACTTTTGATAATGTACAAAAGACATTAAAGGGTTACAGCGAAAAAGACTTCCCACTTACATTAAGCGAATCGGATTGGCAGAAAAAAATAGATCTTAAAGCATTACAAGATTCAGTCATTACTGAAAAAGAAGCATTGGAAAAAGTAAAACAATTATTCCCTATCATAAAAGACGCAACATTTACTGTGACGAAAAGTAGCGATACTGCACCATATCCGTTTTATCATATCCAATTCCACCAAGATATTCGTTTAGGATATGTCGATCTAACAGAAAAGGGTGGACATTTAATATCCTATTTAGTGGAACGTCCAGTTGATGAAGCAAGGCTATCACAAGATGAAATTATGAAAAAAGCTGAAGAATATGTAAAACGACTTGGCATGAATGATGTTGCATTTGTGGAATCTCGTGAAAACCATCAAGCATGGCATGTGACATTTGCACGTGTTCACCCTGGCGATAATGCATTGGTTTATGCAGATGGGGTGCAATTAAAGCTTGCTAAGGATACAGGCGAGTTACTTGGTGCTAATGCGATGGAATATATTCAGGCAGAGACAATTAAACCACAAACTGCAAAACCAATTGATTGGAAAACTTTCTTCGATGATGACGTGAAAGTAGAAGAAGTAAGAAATATTTATACAGATAATGGACAATTTGAACAACGTCTTTGTTATGAGGTAATTGCGGTTCGTGATGCGCAAGAAACATTCAGAATAGTTATTGACGCTGAAAATCACAATGTTTTAAAAGTGGAATATTTAACGTAATATAAGAAAAAACTACCAGTTTTTATAGCCAAAATGGGCATCTCATGCGATAATAAAGTATATTTGTGTTCGAGGAGATGCTCATGGAAATAAAAATTGGTACACAATTAGAACTTGAACCAACTTATACAGAGCGTGTTGAAAAATTCCTCTGTAAAGTTGTAGAACAAAATGAAAATATTATTTACATCGATTATCCAATAAATGTTGCCACAAAGAAAACAGCTTTTTTAATAGATGGATCTGAATTTAGAGCAAGTTTTCGCACGGGGGATAAACAATCATTTGCTTTTAGTACTGAAGTGATTGGACGTAAAGCTGGTAATATTCCTATGATTATGTTGCATTGCCCAAAGGAAGATGACTTTATCAAAATTCAGCGTCGTGAATATGTACGTGTGGAAACGCCTGTGGATGTAGCGATACAGTTTAAGGATTACAAATATCAGCTCGTAACATCGGATATTAGCGCAGGTGGTTTGGCAGTTATCTTGAAAGGGGCAATTATTTTCCAAGATGGTGATGAGGTTCGGTTAACAATCGTCTTACCATATGCCAACGGGGATGTTAAATACGTGATTACGGATGCGACGGTTGTTCGTATATTCGAAAAAGATGACAAAAAAATTGCCACTATACAACTAACAGATACTGATGATGTAGACCAACAGCATATTGTTCGTTTCTGCTTTGAACGTCAGTTAGTGAATCGTCGTAAAGAAATAAATCCTTTTGATGCTTGATTTTTTTACGCTTATTAACTTCTTTCAGTGGGTGTCTTTATACCCGCTGAAATAGAGGAACTCAGTCTAAGAACGCCACGTCCTGTGGCAACGACTGAGTGACCAACATCTTGTTGTTGCTGTCGCTTCGCTTTCGCACAGACAAAACACGTTGCTGACGCTGCGTTAGCACTACGCTTTCGCGCAAAAAACATCTGTTGGCCCAAAGCCTCCGGCGGATGTCTTCCCAACCTCTATTGATGAGTGGAAAATTTCCATGAATTTTTGAAGGGAGTTTACAAACCTTCAACTCGAGAAGTAATTTGATTTTAGAAAGCCCTCTCCTTGAAGAGGGCTTTTTTATGATACAATATGGTGTGATAGAAAGTAGGGGGAAATATGAAAAAAAACATTCAAATTGCGATTGATGGACCGGCTGGTGCTGGGAAAAGCACAATCGCAAAAATTGTTGCAGAGGCACTTGGATTTACGTATATCGACACAGGTGCTATGTATCGTGCTGTGACGTATAAAGCAATGCAACAAAACATACATTTAGATGATGAAACAAAATTAGCAGAAATGCTAGCATCTAGCACAATTGAATTAAAGCCTTCTTCTCAAGGACAACTTGTCTTTTTAGATGGGAAGAATGTGTCTGCTGAAATTCGATCAAATGAGGTAACTTCATCTGTTTCACAAGTAGCGGCTCATGCTAAAATACGTGAATTATTAGTAACACAGCAACAAAAGCTTGCGGCTAATGGTGGTGTTGTTATGGATGGGCGCGATATTGCTACTCATGTATTAAAGAATGCAGAACTAAAAATATTTATGTCTGCAACTGTAGAGGAGAGAGCAAGACGTCGTTTTATTGACAACCAAAAGCGAGGAATTGAATCTTCCGTTGAAAAGCTTCAAGAAGAAATTGCCCTGCGCGATAAAATGGATAGCGAGCGTGAAGCATCACCACTAATTCAAGCGGAAGATGCCATATTTTTAGACACGACAGACCTGTCAATTGATGGTGCAGCACAGGCCATTTTAAAATTAGCGCAAGAAGAAATGGTATAAATCCAAAAATTTCAGACATTTTTTGAATTTAAAGGATTTATTTTTGTCTTTGTCTTCAATATCGAATAAAATAGTAAGGGAAGATGCGAAGGAGGGTTACATATGTCTGAAGAAATGAACAATGTAGAACAAACGTTTAACGAAGGTGATATCGTCAAAGGTATCGCTGAGCAGGTTGATGAAAAAGCGGTAACTGTTTCAATCCCAGGTGCACCATTTGATGGTATTGTACCAATAAGTGAATTATCAAGCTTACACATTGAAAAAGCGTCTGACGTAATCTCTGTCGGAGATGAGTTGGATTTGATGATTACAAAAGTTGAAGAAGAAAACTATGTATTATCAAAACGTAAAGTAGATGCTTTAAAAGCATGGGATACACTTGAGCAACAATTCAACGCTGAGGAAATTTTTGAAGCGGAAGTAAAAGATATTGTTAAGGGTGGTCTTGTCGTAGATTTAGGAGTACGTGGCTTCGTTCCAGCATCTCTAGTAGAAGACTACTTTGTTGATGATTTTGAAGACTATAAAGGGAAGTCTCTTAACTTTAAAATTGTTGAGCTTGATAAAGAAAAAAATCGCTTGATTTTATCACATCGTGCTGTGGTGGAAGCTGAAAAAGCTTCTCAAAAGAAAAATGTCATTAACCAAATTAAAACTGGTGATGTTTTAGATGGTAAAGTACAGCGTATTGCATCGTTTGGTGCATTTATTGACCTTGGTGGTATTGATGGTCTTGTGCATATTTCACAAGTGTCTCATGAGCATGTGAGTGATGTGAGTGAGGTTTTATCAGAAGGACAAGAGGTGAAGGTAAAAGTCCTTTCTGTAGACCCAGCAAATGAGCGTATTTCGTTATCTATTAAGGAAACGTTACCTGGTCCCTGGTCGAGCATTGAAGAGCGTGCAGCGAAAGGTACAGTGTTAGATGGAAAAGTAAAACGTCTTACTTCATTCGGAGCGTTTGTGGAAGTTTTCCCAGGTGTAGAAGGCTTAGTGCATATTTCGCAAATCGCGCATAAGCATATTAACACGCCACATGAAGCTTTAAAAGAAGGACAAGAAGTACAAGTGAAAGTGCTTGACGTAAATGCTGAAGATGGCCGTTTAGCATTAAGCATTAAAGATTTACTTGAAAATCCTGAGGCAGAGGAAGTAATCGACTATGAATTACCAGAAGAAAACACAGGCTTCTCTTTCGGTGATGTTATTGGCGATAAACTGAAAAACTTTAAATAAACTTGACAAGCGAGGATACAGTTTGTGTCCTCGCTTTTTTATGGCGGAAACGGATAGAACAATCGAAGTAAAACAGATAGAATAAATCAGACTCGAAGATAACCACATCACATCGAACATTCAAATAGAACAGCCGAAATGATATAAAAATTCCTAAATAGATGGAAAGAACGGTACATAGCGCGCCCCTTCATGGATATGATATGATATAATGGCATTTTTCGTGTATAATAGCGAAAGACAAGAAGTTGGAAGGATGAAGTACAGATGACGAAACCAGTAGTAGCCATCGTAGGTCGTCCGAACGTAGGTAAGTCGACGATTTTTAATCGTATCGTTGGAGAACGTGTATCGATTGTGGAAGATATTCCAGGCGTTACACGCGACCGTATTTATAGTTCGGCAGAGTGGTTAACACATGATTTTAATATTATTGATACAGGTGGTATTGAGATTGGAGACGAGCCGTTTTTAGAACAAATTCGTCAACAAGCAGAAATTGCCATTGATGAAGCGGACGTTATAATCTTTATGACAAATGGTCGTGAAGGTGTAACAGCTGCTGATGAGCAAGTTGCTAAAATTTTATACAAAACAAAAAAGCCGGTCGTGTTAGCAGTAAATAAAATTGATAACCCGGATATGCGCGAGATGATTTATGATTTCTATGCGCTTGGCTTTGGTGAGCCTTGGCCAATTTCTGGTTCTCACGGCTTAGGCTTAGGGGATTTATTGGACGAATGTGCTAATCATTTCCCTAAGGAAGATGAAGAACAATATGGAGACGAGGTTATTAAATTCTCGTTAATTGGTCGACCAAATGTAGGGAAATCTTCATTAGTAAATGCATTTTTAGGCCAAGACCGCGTTATTGTGAGTAATATCGCAGGTACTACTCGAGATGCTATTGACACGCCTTATGAGTATGATGATCAGGAATATGTCATTATAGATACTGCAGGTATGCGTAAAAAAGGGAAAGTATACGAAACGACAGAGAAATATTCTGTATTACGTGCGTTACGTGCAATTGAACGCTCTGATGTTGTTTTAGTTGTTCTAAATGCAGAAGAAGGCATTCAAGAACAAGATAAAAAAATTGCAGGCTATGCGCATGAAGCTGGAAAAGCTATTGTTATCGTTGTTAATAAATGGGATGCTATTGAAAAAGACGAAAAAACAATGAACGTCTTTACACAACAAATTCGTGAGCATTTCTTATTCTTAGACTATGCTCCAATTATTTTTGTATCAGCCAATACAAAGCAACGTGTACATCAAATTTTACCGATAATACAACGTGTAAGTGAGAACCATGCAATGCGTATTCAATCATCTATCCTTAATGAAGTGATTGAGGATGCAGTGGCACGCAACCCAGCACCAACTGATAAAGGCCGCCGTCTTCGCATCTACTATGCTACCCAAGTTGCGATACAGCCACCTACTTTTGTGGTGTTTGTTAATGAGCCAGAGCTAATGCATTTCTCTTATGAACGATTTTTAGAAAATCGTATTCGAGAAACATTTGATTTTGAAGGAACGCCAATTCGTTTAATTACCCGTGCTCGTGCTTAGGAAAAATATACACATACAATACGCCAACCCGACAATTATTGTTGGGTGGCGTCTTTTTACAAGAGAGGAAAGAATAATTTTTCTAATGTAAGATTGCTTTGAAAGCTTTACTGTTATAAGCCTTTCTCTAGCATTTTTTGTAACTAATAGGAGTGAATTGTCTTTTCAAAACAAGGGAGGTTTTTGAATGGAAAAAGTTTGTGTATTAGGGGCAGGCTCATGGGGTTCAGCGCTTGCGATGGTGCTTGCAGAAAATGGGCATGATACACTTCTATGGACTCATCGAACAGATCAAGCTGAAGAAATTAACAACCTGCATACAAATAGGAAGTATTTACCTGAAACGGTGCTACCGACAAATTTGTATGCGACAAGCGATATTGCTAAGGCAGTTGCTCATTCGGAGACAATTGTCGTAGCCGTGCCTACTAAGGCTATTCGAGAAGTATGTGAAAAAATGATCGCAACACTTGATAAAAAAGTACTGTTTGTTCATGTATCGAAGGGAATTGAACCCGATACATTAAAACGAATTTCAGAAATTTTAGTAGAAAGTTTACCACCTGAATTTGTAGAAGAAGTTGTTGTACTTTCAGGTCCAAGTCATGCAGAGGAAGTTGTCTTACACCACCCGACAACTGTTACAGCAGCTTGTGCAAGCATTGAAGCTGCAGAAAAAGTGCAGGATTTATTTATGAACCAATTTTTCCGTGTCTACACAAACAAAGATGTGCTAGGCGTAGAAATAGGTGGCGCATTAAAAAACGTAATCGCATTAGCTGCGGGTATTTCAGACGGCTTAAATTATGGTGATAATGCCAAAGCTGCACTTATTACGCGAGGGTTGGCTGAAATTTCACGTTTGGGTGTTAAAATGGGAGGGAATCCATTTACATTCTCAGGACTTACAGGCATGGGGGACTTAATTGTCACATGTACAAGTGTGCACTCTCGTAATTGGCGCGCAGGTAATTTACTGGGGCAAGGAATGAAACTGCCAGAGGTGCTCGATCAAATGGGCATGGTGGTTGAGGGGGTACGCACAACAAAAGCTGCCTATCAACTAGCAGAGAAACATGACGTTGCTATGCCAATAACAACGGAGCTCTATAGTGTTCTATTTAATAATATAGAACCAAAAATAGCGGTTGATGCATTAATGATGCGTATGAAAAAACGAGAAATCGATGACATGATGTATTGATAATATATATTTGCAGGTATGTCAATCTGGAAAATATAGTGTTCTGTTGACTGATATAAGGATTTATTTGTTGATATTTTGCTTATGTATGCCCATTTTATCTGATTGTAGCCGGTAGCGGAAATCAGTGCTTTCCAATTAACGGAAGTGGTTGAAAATGGTTAATCAACATACCTGATCTATTTGATAAGGTTTGTCATAAAATGGACAAAAATAGGGTGTCTCAGAATATAACTGAGACGCCTTATTGTTTGTTTTTAGTTTGAATAATCCATAAAGTTATAAAGGTTGTCCATTTGATGATAGTTATTGGACAACTATTTCTTTTTGGCAAAAGCACATAGTATAATATACTTTGATTGTTTCGTAACATTGTAGAAAGGTGGTTGTCTCTTAAATGGGTCCGTTAGCACATTTGCCCTCGCTTGATGTAATGTGGGTATCATTTTATTGTATCGGCTTTATGATTATATCTGTTGCTTTAATTTATTTAGCTCGTAATAAGGTTTCGAACGTTTTTTTACGTACAATTATAAATTTAATTGCATACATACTGTTTGGACTTGGCACATTTTTAATGGTTCTAATTGTAGCCACATGGCCAGCATAAAAAATGATGAGGTGGAAGTGACATGAAAAAACTAAGTGCTTTTCTTTTTGTAATAATAACCGCTGTACTTCTAGTAGGTTGTGCGTATCCAGAAGATGAAAAAATGGCAAAATTAGTGCCTGATGCTGACCAATTAGCTGCGGTTCAGCGTGCGGTTAATGAATATCGTGAAGCAACTGGTGGACTAGTTCCAATTAAAAATAGCGAGCTAGATACAGATATATATATAAAATATTTAATTGATTTTGAAAAATTAATGCCTAAATATCTTGCACAAATTCCTGGGAACGCCTATGAAAAGGGTGGGATTTTCCAGTATATTATTTGGGATCCTGAGAATGAAGCTAAAGTAAAATTGGTAGATTTAAATGCTGCAGAGCGAATTCGTGAAATTAATATCCGCAAACTTTCTACCCAATATTTACCAATAAAGGGTGCAGCTTCTGATAATGTATATCAAATAAACTTTGAAAAATTGGGCTATAAAACAGATGTAACTGTGAAAAGCCCCTATTCTGGTACCGAATTACCAATATTTATGACAGGCGATGGCGAAATGCATGTGGACTATTCAATCGATTTAGGTCAACTACTAAAAGAAGACAAACCTGCTGTAAAGCCTGGAGATGATATTCGTCAGCTACTTGTCGATAAATATCCAGTAGTACCAGCTTATTCTATACCGTATACAGTAGATGAAAATGGTGAGCCAATTTATTCTATGGATGCCTATAATAGTGACGCAAAAAAAGCTAGAGAAAAAGCTAGAGAAAAAGCAATTCAAGAGTCTGAATCTAAAACTAAAAAAGATTAGTCGAAAAGCTCCTTACATTTGTGAGGGGCTTTTCATATTTATCTATCCGTCCGCATATAGTGAAAAAGCGTAGATAAAGGAGGCAGAAACCTTGAGTGAAGCAGTATTTAGAGAAATTGCAGAGCGCACAAATGGCGATGTTTATATTGGTGTTGTCGGTCCAGTACGTGTAGGTAAATCAACATTTGTAAAAAAGGTTATGGAAGCGGTCGTGTTACCGAATATAGTGGATGAAACAGAAAGAATGCGGGCACAAGACGAGATGCCACAAAGCTCGCCGGGGCCAGTCATTATGACTGCTGAGCCGAAGTTTGTGCCTGCCCAAGCAACACGTATTGCGGTCGGTGATGATGAAATGCCGTTCCAAATTCGTTTAGCCGATTGCGTTGGTTATGTCATTGAAGGTACGAAGGGCTATGAGGATGAAAATGGGCCAAAATATGTGCATACACCTTGGCATACAGAGCCTATCCCCTTCCAAGAAGCGGCGAAAATAGGCACAGATAAAGTAATTCGTGACCATGCCAATATTGGGATTGTTGTAACAACAGATGGCACAGTAAATGGGATAAGTCGTCGTGCAGCAGAGAAGGCTGAAGAGGAAATTGTAGAGCAATTAATGGATATTGGAAAACCTTTTGTTGTTGTATTAAATTGCCAAATGCCAGCACGGGAGGAAACGGTACAGCTTCGAAATGAGCTATTTGAGCGCTATAATGTTCCAGTAATTGCCACTTCGATTGATCAAATGCGCGCCTCTGATATTCAGTATATTTTGCAAGAAGCATTATTTGAATTTCCAATTCGAACAATTGAGGTGGAAAAGCCAGATTGGTTAGATGTTTTAGATGCAACACACCCATTGAATGTTGCATTAATTGATTCGATGGAAGAAGTGTTGTCATCTGTTATGAAAATTAGGGATGTACAGCAGGCGTCAGATGCCTTTAAAGCCATTGATTTTATTGACCAAAGTGAAGTGGTACATGTGGATGCCGGTGTTGGAACCGCAGTTATTCGAGTGTCATTGCAAGGTGAGCTATATAAGTCAGTTTGTAATGAATGGCTAGATGAGCCAATTGAGACGAAGCGAGATTGGTTACTCTTTATTAAAGAGGCAGCCGAAGCAAAAGAGGCCCAAAAACGCTTTAAAAATGCTATTAGTCAAGCAGATTCGACAGGTTATGGTGTAACATTGCCGATGATGCAGGAGTTTGAGCCAACAGCACCAGAGCTCATAAAACAAAATAATTTTTATGGTGTGCGTATGAAGGCAAAAGCGCCATCGTATCATATCATTCGTGTAGATATGGAATCAGAATTTGCGCCACTAATTGGCTCTGAATTCCATAGTCAACAATTGCTTAAGGATTTAAATCATGCTTATTTACATGATCGTGACGCTTTATGGAACACGCAGCTTTTTGGAACTCCACTACATGAAGTGTTAAAAGAAGGAATACGCTATAAAATGGATGCCGTTCCATCAACAGCCAAAAAACGGATGCGACAAACAATTGAACGTATGGTTAACGAAGGTGATAGAGGGTTAGTTACATTTATTTTGTAGTGATAAAAAAATAAAAAAAGAGCAAAAAAATATCACAGGGCTTTTCGTTTTTGTGCGAAAAGTCCTGATATTTTTGTTTTTTGGGTGAAAAAATTAATTTTTGGTTATAATCATGAATGAATACAGTTGCGTAGCGGTTTTCTATGTGTTAATCTTTTTACAGAATTGGTTCATGACCCTTTGAGAGGAGGTGAATGGTGTGAATAAAACAGAATTAGTAAACTCTGTTGCTGAAGCGGCAGGTCTTTCTAAAAAAGACGCTTCTAAAGCAGTTGAAGCTGTATTTGATACAATTCAAGATGCTCTTGCAAAGGGTGACAAAGTACAATTAATTGGTTTTGGTAACTTTGAAGTACGTGAACGTGCGGCTCGTAAAGGTCGTAACCCACAAACTGGTAAAGAAATCGAAATCGCTGCTAGCAAAGTACCTGCTTTCAAACCAGGTAAAGCGCTTAAAGATGCTGTAAAATAATACACGTCTAGTAGTTACATAGAGCGGTCTTCATGTTAACAAACATGGAGGCTGCTCTTTTTAACTTCTTTCAACGAAAAAGTTGCGCACATAGCAAAATAAGATAATGGTACATAGAAAGATGCAATAAACATAAGTGTATGCAACGTAGATAGCATATGCATAATTGAGGTCCATCACTAAAAGTTGGGATGCTCTTTGCTAAAATATATACCATAATATTAGTTGATTGAAGTGGAGACTGGGCGACTCCTTGGGGATTATCAATAGGGGAACGAAGGCTAAAACCATCACGTCCTGTGATAACGCCTTCGTGACCAACATCCTGTTGCCCCGACGCCCCCAGGAAGCTTTGCTCTGTGCGAAAGCGAAGCGTCAGCAACAAATGTTTTATCTGTGCGAAAGCGAAGCGTCAGCAACAAATGTTTTATCTGTGCGAAAGCGAAGCGTCAGCAACAACAACAAAGCGCCCGGTCGGAACGGAAATCAACCACACGTTATGGTGGTGAGTCAAAATTTATAAAATATGCTCCAAATTAGAAAGCATTAAGTGGCAATTTTTCTCATATAGCGTTGAATTTCTTTTGAATCAAGTAAGTCGTTTTGCGCTTACCTTTTGGATATGCTACGATGCATAAGGAAATGTGTAATGTATTGATACGCAGGAGGGTTTTTACGGATGTCGAATGTTGATTTATTGAAAATAGAAGAAGCAGTAAAAATGATATTAGAAGCGGTAGGCGAAGATGTAAATCGTGAAGGTTTACTCGATACACCAAAACGTGTAGCAAAAATGTACGCAGAAATGTTTAGTGGCTTACATGAAGACGCAAAAGATTATTTTAAAACAGTGTTTCATGAAGACCATGAGGAATTAGTGCTTGTAAAGGACATTCCGTTTTATTCGATGTGTGAGCATCATCTAGTGCCTTTTTACGGAAAAGCTCATGTCGCATACATACCAAACGATGGCATTGTTGCTGGACTAAGTAAATTAGGACGTGCAGTAGAAGCAATTGCTCGTCGTCCGCAATTACAAGAACGTATTACTTCTTCAGTGGCAGAGACAATTATGGAAATGCTCTCTCCGAAAGGTGTTTATGTAGTGATTGAGGCGGAGCATATGTGTATGACTATGCGAGGGCTTAAGAAGCCAGGATCTAAAACTGTGACATCGGTTGCACGTGGTATTTACGAAGAAGATGAAGTAAAACGTAGAGAAGTTTTATCATTTATTCAAATGTCTTAAATTGCATGTCTAATTATGTTATGATGGACTAAGAATTTGTCGGATTTAAGGAGTGTACAGACAATGGCACAAGATTATATTGTTATTCAAGCAGAGGAAGATGGCGTGCATGTAATTGGTTTAACACGAGGTACAGATACAAAGTTCCATCATTCTGAAAAATTAGATGCAGGCGAAGTGATGATTGCTCAATTTACCGAACATACATCTGCCATGAAAATTCGTGGGAAAGCACAGATTCATACAGCTCATGGTGTTATAAATAGCGAAGCGAAAAAGTAATAAAGAGCAATTACATTCAGAGGTGCTTTAAGAATGGTTTAGTGATGACACATATAAATCGATTAAATGTGTAAAACTGTTTTTTAACTACTTTCAACGGATGTCCCCGCTGAAATAGAGGAACTCAGTCTAAGAACGCCACGTCCTGTGGCAATTTAACTGTGCGAAAGCGAAGCAACAACAACAACAACAATAACAACAACTACAACAATACACGACTGAGCGACCAACATCACGTTGGCCCAAAGCCTCCGGACGCAATTATGCCGAGACATAATTGATTGGGGAAGCTCTACTGCATATCATGTTGAATAAAGCAAAAATTTTTTATTCCGAATCGTCGCGTGTGCTATAATGACTCAGTAAGCAAGCGTTAGATCCATGAAGTGGCTAACGTATTTGAAAGTGAAATGGAGTAAGGTCTATGAATGCAACATACATTCAAAATTCAATTGCACAATTAAAAACAGAGATTTTCATGGATGTTCGTCATAGAACTTTGCAAAAATACACAGGGGTGCCTGTGCTCGATGAAAATCAATTATTTTACTTGTTAGTTCCCTTTTTGAATGGTGAGGAGTGGCAGCGAGAGGAAAGAGAAGCTGCAATCACTGTTGGAATTGTGTACGCAGCTTTAGCGGCGCACGATCATATAAAAGAATTAGATGCCACATCAAAAGAACAGCAGCTAACCGTTTTAGCTGGAGACTTTTATAGTGGCCGTTATTATGAGATTTTAGCGATGTCGGGAAATGTCGCATTGATTAGAAGTTTGTCGCAAGGGATTGTGGAACGTTGTGAACACCAAATTAAAGTTTATGAGGCTGAAAAACGATCAGTCGAACAATGGTATGCCTCAATAAGTAACATTGAATCGGGATTAATCTCAAAATTTTTTGAGCTCTATTCGTTTGGTAACTATATTCCAATTGTGGAGAAGAGCTTATTAATCTTGCGTTTAGAAAGAGAATGGGCGACATATCAACGTGGTCAAGTAACTTTAATGAGTAAGGTTCTTGAAGAAAGTGCGAGATCTGCTGGAGCGACATATGGCAACGTCATACAGGACAAAATTGTGCAATTAAAAACAGAGCTGTTACAGGTGATAGAAAATGCATCGTTTTTACAAGGTGATGTGAAACAAGCTCTACAAGCACGTGTAGAGGCATCCATTGCTTCTACTAATGGATAAGAGAGGTTTTTCAAAATGGCTAAAACGAAAGAAGAACACGTGCACGAAGTATTTGAAAGTATTTCGGAAAACTATGACAAAATGAATGGTGTTATTAGTTTCCAAATGCATGTTGGCTGGCGCAATGATACGATGAAGCACATGGCAGTAAAACCTGGAGCGAAGGCACTAGATGTTTGCTGTGGTACGGCAGATTGGACAATTGCATTAGCCGAGGCAGTTGGTGAAGGCGGAGAAGTAAAAGGGCTAGACTTCAGTAAAAACATGCTGAAGGTTGGCGAGGAAAAGGTAAAGCCATACCCACAAATTGAATTAATACATGGAAATGCTATGGAGTTACCTTTCCCAGACAATACTTTTGATTATGCAACAATTGGTTTTGGGCTTCGCAATGTACCAGATTATTTACAAGTTTTAAAGGAAATGAATCGTGTTGTAAAACCTGGGGGAATGGTTGTTTGTTTAGAAACATCTCAATCTGAAATTCCCGGGTATCGACAACTATTCCGTTTCTATTTTAAATATATAATGCCGGTATTTGGTAAAATATTTGCGAAAAGCTTTAAAGAATATTCTTGGTTACAGGAATCAGCAAATGATTTCCCAGGTATGAAAAAGTTAGCGGCAATGTTTGAACAGGCAGGTTTAGAAAAAGTAACGTACAAAGCATACAGTGGCGGTGCTGCGGCAATGCATATGGGCTTTAAAAAGGTACGTTAATGGGGGAAGGTTTTCACAAGTGGAAAAGATGAAGTTAAAACTACTCTATTCCGATTTGAAATCAGATATCGATATCATTGAAAAAGAATTAGAAAAAGCAGTGTACTCTTCTTCAGGTTTGATCAATGATGCTTCTCTCCATTTATTGCAAGCTGGTGGCAAACGGATACGACCAATTTTTGTGTTGCTTGGCGCGAAATTTGGCGACTATGATATCGAAAAGATGAAGGATGTAGCCGTGCCAGTAGAGCTTATTCATATGGCATCACTTGTGCATGATGATGTAATTGATGATTCCAATATGCGAAGAGGACGCCCGACTGTCAAATCACAATGGAATAATAGAGTTGCAATGTACACGGGCGATTTTATTTTTGCACGTGCACTTGAATATATTACAAAGCTTGAAGACCCATTAGTTCATCAAATTTTAGCACGTACAATGGTGGAAATTTGTAACGGTGAAGTCATTCAAATCGAAGATAAATTTAGACTAGATCAAGGATTAAAGGATTATTTTAGACGAATCAAACGAAAAACGGCATTACTGATTTCTTCTAGTTGTGAACTTGGTGCAGTAGCAGCAGGTGTTGATCCCAAAACAGTGAGACATTTGAAACGCTTCGGCTATTTTGTAGGCATGAGCTTCCAAATTATCGATGATGTTTTAGACATAATGGCAACAGATAAAGAATTAGGAAAGCCAGCAGGTAGTGATTTATTGCAGGGCAATATTACATTACCGATTCTTCTGTTAAAAGATGATCCTGAGATGCAACCTTACTTGGCAAAAGTATTTGCAGGTACGTTGACAGAAGTAGAACGTCAAAATATGCTGCAGTATGTGCGTAAATCTGACGCGATTGAGCAAGCTAATAAAATGAGTGATAAATATTTGAAAAAGGCATTACAGGAAATAGATGCATTACCAAAACATCCTGTCAAGAAAAAACTACGTGATGTCGCTTTGTTTATGGGTAAGCGTAAATTCTAGCTTTTTGTTGTACAAAGGCTCATTTTTTGTTAATATTTATCGGTAGGTGTAAAACCTGTTATACGAATTTAAGGAGTGTTTTAAACATGGCAATCGAACAAACTTTTTTAATGGTTAAGCCTGACGGCGTTGAACGTCAAGTAGTAGGAGATATCGTAGATCGTTTTGAACGTCGCGGTTTTGTATTGAAAGGTGCTAAATTAATGGTAATTCCTACAGAATTAGCAGAAAAGCACTATGCAGAGCATGCAGAGCGTCCATTCTTTGGTGAATTAGTTGATTTCATCACTTCTGGTCCTGTATTCGCTATGGTATGGGAAGGCGAAAACGTAATTAAGCTTGCTCGTACAATGATGGGAGCAACTAAACCTGAAGAATCTAACCCAGGTACAATCCGTGGTGACTATGCAACAACTGTTTCTCACAACATCATTCACGGTTCTGACTCACTTGCTTCTGCTGAGCGTGAAATCGGCTTATTCTTCGGTGAAGATTTAGCTTAATTATTTGTGAATAGATTAAGCAATCTCAATTCAATTTGAGATTGCTTTTTTTATGCTCTGAAAAAGGCTTTATTAAAGCGACAGATAGAAGCCAAAACTAAAAAATGGAACCTATTAAAACAGTTGAATAGAATTTTCTAGATACATATAGAATTGTTAAATACTTCTTAGTCATGTAAAATTAAAGATACAATATTCTGATAATTAAGGTTTTTAACTTCTTTCAGCAGAAATCTCCTACCTATATAGGCGGTTAGATGAATGCGGTTTTAAGCCGCTTTTCAGGGGGTGTCCAAACATCTGTACCTGTCGCTACGCTTTCGGTACAAAAAACATCCGCTGTAAGAAGTTAAAGCCTCCGGCGGATGTCACGGAATCGGAAGGGAGTTCACATAGGATGTTAGCCTAAGATCATCGCATCCATGCGATAACGGCTAACTGACCTGCGTCACGCAGGCCTAAGCACAAAGCCGATTCTGGACGCAATTATGCCAAGGCATAATTGATATAGCTTAATAATCAAGAATATATTTCATAGCATCTAAATACATTGGATGATAGGAAATGAGAGAATCGACAGTGCAAAGGGGTTTTTTTATGAGAGAAGTGGTAATTGTATCAGCTGTTCGTACAGCAGTTGGCAGAAGTAAAGGGGCATTAAGCAACGTTCGAGCAGATGACTTAGCGGCAGATGTACTGCAAGAAGTGGTACAACGAGCAGGTATCCATAAGGATCAAGTGGAGGATGTTATTTTTGGCTGTGTGACGCAAACTGCTGAACAGGGAGCAAATATAGCCCGTACAGCCCTATTAATGGCAGGTTTTCCGGAGAGTGTCCCAGGTGTGACAATTGATCGTCAATGTGGATCAAGTCAGCAGGCTGTTCATTTCGCGGCACAGGCTATTTTAGCAGGCGATATGGACATTGTTATTGCTGGTGGAGTTGAAAGTATGACGAGGGTGTCAATGGGTTCTAACATGAAGGGAGCCCACGCGGGTAAACGATTACAAGACAACTATACAATTATACATCAAGGGTTATCAGCCGAGAAAATAGCGGAAAAATGGAACTTGTCAAAGG
Organism: Lysinibacillus sp. NPDC056232; assembly: GCF_042267565.1. Lineage (NCBI taxonomy): Bacteria > Bacillati > Bacillota > Bacilli > Caryophanales > Bacillaceae > Lysinibacillus > Lysinibacillus sp. NPDC056232. The sequence continues at coordinate 31,604 of NZ_JBHJTF010000033.1, forward strand.
AACAGCTCAATAACTATGCTTACAATAGTCATAGACGAGCATTAGCGGCAATTGAGGCGGGCCGTTTTAAAAAGGAAATATTGCCTGTCCAATTTACGCAAGAAGACGGCACAGTGACAACGTTTTTTGTTGATGAAGGGCCACGTGCAGAAACGACAGTTGATAAATTAAATGGACTAAAAACCGTTTTCCAGGAAGATGGTGCGATAACAGCCGGTAATGCAAGTCAAATGAGTGATGGTGCCTCAGCTGTAGTTATTATGTCTTTAGAAAAGGCGCAGGAACTTGGCATCCGACCACTTGCTAAAATTGTTACACGAGTTGTCGTTGGTTCAGATCCGACGTTAATGCTAACTGGTCCAATTGAGGCAACTAGACAAGCGCTGGAACGTTCAGGTCTTACGATTGAGGAAATTGATACGTATGAAGTGAATGAAGCTTTTGCGCCAGTACCACTTGTTTGGTTGCGCGAAATTGGAGCAGATCCCGATAAATTGAATCCGGATGGAGGAGCAATTGCATTAGGACATCCATTAGGAGCGACGGGTACAAAACTGTTAACAACGATGCTGTATAGAATGGAACGAGAAAATTTAAGATATGGTTTACTTGCAATTTGTGAAGGTATGGGAATGGCGAATGCTACTATCATTGAAAAAATGTAAAAGGGGTTGTGTTTGATGAAGGAAGTAATAGCAGTTGTAACAGGGGGAGCATCTGGTTTAGGAGAGGCTACTGTTCGCAAAGTTGTTGCAGAAGGTGGCAAAGCAGTCATTTTTGATCTTAATGACGAGCGAGGACACGCACTAGTAGAGGAGTTAGGGGAGAATGTCCAATATGCACGTGTTGATGTTACCAAAGAAGCTGATGTAGCGGCAGGGCTTGAACAAGCAGTAGCGACATTTGGGTCCATTAACGTCACAGTGAATTGTGCTGGAATTGCTGATGCAAGTAAAGTACTTTCTAAGCGTGGTGTACATGCTCTTGGTTTATTTGAAAAGGTGATTTCTGTCAATTTGATTGGGACTTTCAATGTGATTCGCCTAGCAGCCGAGAAGATGCAACATAATGAGCCGAACGAGGATGGTCAGCGTGGCGTTATTATTAATACTGCATCTGTGGCAGCATTTGATGGGCAAATAGGACAAGCGGCATATAGTGCGTCAAAAGGTGGTGTGGCGGCGATGACGTTGCCGATTGCAAGAGAGCTTGCTGAAATTGGTGTACGTGTTATGACGATTGCTCCAGGATTAGTAGAAACACCAATGTTTGCATCGCTACCAGAGCCAGCAAGAACAGCGCTTGCCCAAATGACTCCATTCCCTAAACGACTTGGGAAACCATCAGAATATGCGCTATTGGTCGAAAGTATTATCAAAAATGGTTTATTAAATGGTGAAGTAATCCGCTTGGACGGCGCGATTCGAATGCAGCCGAAGTAGGGATAACTGAAGGTGCTCGACTCCTGCAAAAAAAGCTGACAGAATGACCGAAGGCTAAAACCACCTTCTCGGATTACGCTTTCGTGAAGCTCTGAAGTGAAAAGTGCTTGTCTGCGGATAGCCGAAAAAGTTAGCTTGTTTCGTATGTAATTATTGGTAGTAGCAGTCAGCCTTGGACGATTCAAAAATTTATGAACAAAGGGGAGCGTTTTTATGCATATGATGGATACACCTTTATTATTAACAAGTTTTTTGGATCGAGCAGAACGATTTTTCCATGCGAAAAAAATATATTCGCGGACAAGCCCTACAACAATTCACGAGTTTACTTATAAAGAATATGTAAAACGAACTCGAAAACTAGCAGGTGCCCTTACAAAGCTAGGAATGGAGAGAGGCATGAAAGTAGGTACCTTTGCTTGGAATCACCATCGCCATTTAGAAGCATATTTTGCAGTCCCATGCGCAGGTGCTGTCTTGCATATGATTAATATTCGATTAGCGCCTGAGCATATTGCTTATGTTATTAATCATGCAGAAGATGAAATATTACTAATTGATGATAACTTAGTTCCGCTTATTGCACCGATTGTCTCACAGCTTAAATCGGTTAAGCATTTTATCGTAATGGGAGATGCTGTCGAGCTAGAAAACATCCCATTACCGAATGTTCTTTCTTATGAGGCATTACTCGAAGAGGCGAATGATAATTTTAGATTCCCAGATGATTTAGATGAAAACACACCTGCTGGCATGTGTTACACAAGTGCAACTACAGGAATGCCAAAGGGTGTAGTATATACTCATCGTAGTATTGTCCTCCATACTATGGCAGCAGGAATCTCCGATAGTATTGCAATAGGCGAGGCAGATGTTTTACTACCTGTAGTACCAATGTTTCATGCGAATGCGTGGGGATTTCCGTTTGCTGGTGTATTATTTGGTGCTACACAGGTGCTCCCTGGGCCAATGTTTACACCGCAGCTACTACTTGATTTATTTGAAACATACAAGGTAACGTTGACTGCAGGAGTACCTACAATTTGGCTTGGGGTATTACAGGAGCAACGCAAAAATCCTCGTGATTTGTCTTCGATACGATTGATTGTATGTGGTGGTTCAGCATCACCGCTCGGTCTAACTCGTGGCTTTGAGGAGGAGCTTAAAATTCCTTACATGACGGGCTACGGTATGACCGAGACATCGCCACTTGTTAGCATATCGACGTATTTAACACATATGCAAGATTATACGATGGATGAAAAAATGGATGTTCGTATTACGCAGGGAATAACAGTGCCGCTCATTGAAACGCGTGTAGTCAATGAAAACGGTGAAGTACCTTGGGATGGCAAAACAATGGGCGAATTGACAATTAGAGGCCCGTGGATTGCTGCCGAGTATTATAACGATGAACGAACAGCAGAAGCCTTTAAAGATGGCTGGCTCTACACTGGTGATATTGCTGTAGTGACAGTAGATGGTTATATCAAAATTACAGATCGGACAAAAGATTTAATTAAAAGCGGTGGAGAATGGATTTCTTCAGTAGAGCTTGAAAATGCTTTAATGTCACATCCTAAAGTGTTTGAGGCTGCTGTTATAGCCATTCCCCACGAAAAATGGATTGAACGACCTCTAGCGTGTGTTGTACCAAATCCTGAATTTAAGGATGCCATTACGAAATCAGAGCTACTAGAAGATTTACGATCGCAATTCCATAAAACATGGATTCCTGATGATGTTGTATTTTTAAATGAAATACCGAAAACCTCTGTAGGAAAATTCATGAAGGTAAAATTGCGAGAAGAATTAAAGGATTATAGAGTAGAGGTTTAGGAGACAAAAAAATTTGAAGGTGGTGACTAACTACCTTCATTTTTTACGTAAAAATTTAGGGGATATAGGCTCATCACGTTTAATACATATCAATGAGAATATTTTAGCTAATTTAATGAAAGAATGAAAAGAAAAGTGAAACTATTTTTTCCATTTTACCGTATAATCATTATTAACGAGAGGATGTGGAAGTATTGTCAATTGCAATAGTTGCTATTATTGGTGGAGTAGTTATTAGTTTAGCAGGGATTTTTACTGATGCCCATACAAGAAAGCAAAAAATTAAATTAAAGGCTATTGAGAAAGAAACGGAGTTAGAAAAGCTCAGGTTAGAAACGTATACGATGGAAACAGAAAAATTACGTCTAGAATTAGAGCAATCCAAAGTGTTATTATTAGAGGAAAAACAAAACTCAACTAAGTAACTTGGATTACATGTGAAAGACTATTTCAGGAATGGCACTTTTCCGCTATAATGGAAATACGACGCTAGAGGGGAAGAAGACCGCATGTCTGATTATGAACAGTTTATAGCAGGTATAAAGCGCAAAACAGGAATTGATTTAGCGCTATATAAAGAAGCGCAAATGAAAAGAAGATTAACATCTCTGTATGAGAAAAAGGGATATCGTAATTTTGTGGACTTTCTAAAGGCACTTGAACAAGATCGTGACTTAATGAATGAGTTTTTAGATCGCATGACCATTAATGTTTCCGAATTTTATCGCAATGGGAAGCGTTGGGAAGTGTTGCAGAAAAAAATATTTCCGAAATTACTGCAATCTAATAAGCGTTTAAAAATTTGGAGTGCTGCTTGTTCAACGGGTGAAGAACCTTATTCTTTAGTCATGGTATTATCTCAATTACTGCCATTATCTCAAATTCAGATCATTGCTACTGATCTAGATGAAAATGTCATTCAAAAGGCGAAATTAGGTGTGTATCCAGAGCGCTCATTAGCAGAAGTGCCGAGTGATATTAAAGCTAAGTATTTTGAGCAAGAAGGTTCCTTTTATAGGGTCAAGGATGAGATTAAACGTTGTGTGACGTTTAAGAAACAGAATTTACTTAAAGACCATTACGATTCTAATTATGATTTAATTGTTTGCCGCAATGTGATGATTTATTTTACTGAAGAAGCGAAAGATCAGATTTATACGAATTTTAGTAAAGCATTGCGTAAGGATGGCGTTTTATTTGTTGGATCTACAGAGCAAATTTTTAATCCATCTCGTTATGAGTTTGAAGTTGAGGATACATTCTTCTATAGACGAAAATAGTTAATAATATGAGAAAAGCATTCGTACACTAGACAAATATGAATGTCATGTACATAATTTAAGGCTTGAGACATAGATGAATCGTGCGCTTTTCGCTTGGTATAAGCAAAAAGCGTATTTTTTATTAGTTATCTCGCATCAATGGGCGGTAAGACACCAACATCAAAATTTAGCGAATGAAAATAAGTAGGAGATTAACTACCGGTAAAAGCATGATTGGTGAAAGCTAATGATTAGTGAAAATGAAGAAAATATCTTTTTTTAAGTAAATCGTTCAGAATATTCGAATTTAACGAGGTGCTCTAAATTACCTTTAAAGGTACTTTTAAAAATAATTGAAGTCGCGAGAGCAATTCGGAATTTACAAATAATTAAAACAAGTCTTTGAAAGACATTTGCAAAAGGACTGTTTTTTTAGAGAATATATGTTATAGTGAAAAATACATACTTTAGCGAGTTGAAGGGAGAAAGTGTTTATGCGTTACTTAACAGCGGGAGAGTCACATGGCCCCCAATTAACAACAATTATTGAGGGCTTACCGTCGCTCTTACCCATTACAGCAGAAAAAATTAACCACGATTTAAAACGTCGTCAAGGAGGGCATGGGCGAGGCCGCCGTATGCAAATCGAAACGGATACAGTGGACATCGTCACTGGTGTTCGTCATGGACAAACACTTGGTTCTCCCGTAGCGCTCGTAGTCACAAATGATGACTGGAAGCACTGGACAAAAATTATGGGAGCAGAACCATTAGCAGAAGATGTGAATCCTGAAGATATCAAACGCCAAATTTCACGTCCTCGTCCAGGACATGCAGATTTAGTAGGAGGCATGAAGTACGGACACCGTGATTTACGTAATGTATTAGAGCGTTCTTCAGCGCGCGAGACAACTGTCCGTGTAGCTGTAGGTTCTGTTGCAAAAGCGCTTTTAAATGAATTAGGCATTTCCATCGTCGCACATGTAACAGAAATCGTTGGTATTAAGGCAGACACTTCCTTAGTAGAAGGAAAATCTGCGGATGAAATTCGTGCCATTGTTGAAGCAGACCCTTGCTATTGCGTTGACCCAGAGGCTTCTGCAAAAATGGTGGAAGCAATTGATGAAGCGAAAAAAGCGGGCGACTCCATTGGTGGTGTTGTTGAAGTCATTGTAGAAGGAATGCCAGCCGGTGTCGGATCGTATGTTCATTATGACCGTAAGCTAGATTCGAAATTAGCAGCTGCCATGTTATCTATCAATGCATTTAAAGGTGTTGAATTTGGAATCGGATTTGAAATGGCACGCCGTAAAGGTTCTGAAGTACATGATGAAATTATTTGGTCAGAGGAAGAAGGCTATACACGTGCAACAAATCGACTTGGTGGTTTAGAAGGTGGAATGTCTACTGGAATGCCAATTGTCGTACGCGGTGTAATGAAACCAATTCCTACATTATATAAACCGTTGCAAAGTGTTGATATTGAAACGAAAGAGCCATTTAAAGCTAGTGTAGAGCGCTCGGATAGCTGTGCAGTACCAGCAGCATCAGTTGTTGCTGAGCACGTTATTGCCTGGGAAATAGCGAATGCAATATTGGAACAATTCCATAGCGATCAATTACCTCAACTAAAAGCTCAAATCGACGAACACCGTCATTATACAAAGGGGTTCTAATATGCGAGTACCAGTAGCAACGAAATCGCACCAATATGAGGTTGTCCTTGGTCATAAATTTTTAGCAGAGGCAGTAAAAGCATTTGATGATAAGCTTCAAAAAGCGGATAAGCTCATTGTTTTTACGGATGCTAATGTATGGGCAGCGCAAGGAGATTATTTCAAGGCTAATTTCCCTTATCATTTTGAGGTCTTTGTCTTACCAGGTGGTGAGGCATGTAAAACTTTCGAACAATACTATGCAGCCCAAACATTTTTACTTGAACAAAAATGCTCACGTAAATCATTTATTTTTGCATTTGGTGGGGGAGCTGTAGGTGATTTAACAGGCTTTGTGGCAGCTACTTATATGCGTGGGGTGCCGTTTATTCAAATCCCAACGACAATTTTAGCACATGACTCAGCAGTAGGCGGTAAAACAGCTATTAACCATCCACTAGGTAAGAATATGATTGGTGCGTTTTATCAACCTGAGGGAGTTATTTACGATACTGTATTTATCGAAAGTTTACCTGAGCGCGAGGTACGTTCAGGAACAGCAGAAGTGATCAAGCATGCGATGATTTCTAATGCAGCGTGGTTAGAGGAATTAATGGCAGCAGAGACAGTTATTCATTTCAACACAGAAGAATTAGCGAAGCAGCTTAGAAAAGGAATTGAAGTAAAAGCGCAAATAGTAGCAGAGGACGAAACCGAGCAATCCGTGCGGAAATTTTTAAACTTAGGTCATACTTATGGTCATGCCATTGAAGCGGCCGCTGGTTATGGAAAAGTAGCGCATGGCGAGGCTGTAATGATTGGACTCGTGTATTGTTTATTATTAAGTGAACGATACGGTGAATTAGACCGTAACTTCACTACAGCATTTTTACAATTTGCAGTGAAAAATGGCTATCCATTTGAATCTGTGAAAATGTATTCTTTTAATCAGTTAACAGAGTATTTAATGAAAGATAAAAAAGCGGAGTATGGTGTTTTACAATTTGTGTTACTGGGTAAAATTGGTAAACCTTTCGTTCAACCAATTGATTTAGCAGAGTGCAGAGAAGTAGACACGGAATTCCGACAGCTATTAGCGGAGGTGCTTGTATGATTCGTGGACTTAGAGGAGCGATTACAATTGAATCTGACAAGCCGGAGCTTGTATGGGATGAAACAGCAAGATTAGTGCGTGAAGTAGTAACAGCAAATAATGTGGAAGTAGATGATATTGCTTCCATACTTATATCCACAACGCCTGATATTACATCAGCATTTCCAGCACGTGCTGTACGGTTAATGGACGGGTGGCAATATGTACCTGTCATGTGTATGCATGAAATGGACGTGCCGAACGCATTGCCACTTTGTATTCGTGTATTAATACATGCGAATGTGGATATGGCACAAAAGGATGTAAAACACTTGTATCTCAATGATGCAGTGAAATTAAGACCAGATTTAGCCCAAGCTAAATAATTAGAGGAGATGTTTGAGATGAAATGGAAACAACAATTGGACGGTATGCAAGCATATAAGCCTGGTAAACCAATTGAAGAAGTACAACGTGAATATGGCTTACAAGAAGTCGTAAAATTAGCATCTAATGAAAACCCATTTGGGTGCTCACCTAAGATAACTGCTTATTTACAAAATAATTCAGTAAATCATGCTATCTATCCAGACGGCTATGCGCAAAATTTACGTACAGCTGTTGCGCATCATCTAGATGTCAAAGAAACACAGCTTCTGTTTGGTAACGGCTCCGACGATATCATTGCCATTATTACTCGTGCATTGTTGTATCCAGGTGTAAACACAGTCATGGCAGACCCTTCCTTCTCTCAATACTGGCACAATGCAGCAATAGAAGGCGCAGAGGTACGCAAAGTTCCTTGCATAGAAGGTGCACATAATCTAGATGCAATGGTAGCGGCAATAGATACTAACACATCAATCGTTTGGGTTTGTAGTCCAAATAATCCAACGGGCGTGGTGATACCTGATGTTGAATTGCGTGCATTTTTAACTAAGGTACCTAGTGATGTGCTAGTAGTATTAGATGAAGCCTATATCGAATACGTAATGCATCCTGGTCACAAAGATACTCTTCCTTTAATTAATGAGTTTCCAAATGTACTATTAATGCGTACTTTCTCAAAAGCATATGGTCTAGCTTCTTTCCGAGTGGGCTATGCAATTGGGCAACCAGACGTAATTGCTAAGCTTGATCCAGTAAGAGCGCCATTTAATAACACCATTTTAAGTCAAGCGGTCGCGGCAATCGCTTTAAGTGATCAAGAATATATAAATGCTTGCCGTGAAGCAAATGAAAAAGGTAAAAAACAATATATTGAATTTTGTGAAAAACATAATTTGCAATACTTCCCTTCTGATACGAACTTTATTTTCTTTAATACGAACGCTGATAGTGATGTTGTTTTCGATGAGCTAATGAAACGAGGCTTTATAATCCGTAGTGGCAATGCGTTAGGATTACCCGGGTTTATCCGTGTGACAATCGGAACAGAGGCTCAAAATGAAGCGTTGTTAGGTCACCTTGAAAACGTCCTAAAAGAGCAAGGAGTTTTTGCATGACGACACGCAAAGTGCTCGTTATTGGGCTTGGCCTAATTGGAGGCTCGATTGCCTTGGCATTACAAAAGGCACCAGAAACAAAGATTATTGGCTATGATATGGATGCGAAAACACGCGAACATGCGAAAACATTAAATATTGTTCATGATATTGTGGCGGATCCAAAAGAAGTTGCGGAAGACGTGGATGTAATCATTTTTGGAACACCCGTCAACGCAACGCTTGAATGGATGGAACAATTAAAAACATGGCCGTTAAAAAATAAAGTAATCGTAACAGATACAGGCAGTACAAAAAAGATGATTATGCAAAAGGCTGGGGAGCTACGTGAGTTAGGCATTACCTTTATTGGAGGACATCCAATGGCAGGCTCACATAAAAGCGGTGTTTTAGCTGCAAAGGCTCACCTTTTTGAAAATGCGTATTATATGCTAACGCCGCTTGCCGGTGAAGAAATTGTCCATATGGCACAGCTTGAAAGTCTATTAAAATTTACACATGCAAAGGTTGTTAGTGTATCTGCTCGTGAGCATGATCATATGACAGCTGTAGTTAGTCACTTCCCACATGTCGTTGCAGCATCTCTTGTGCATCAGTTGGGCGGAGAAAATGGGGAGTATCCGATGACACGCTCACTTGCTGCGGGGGGCTTCCGCGATGTAACGCGTATTGCGTCATCCAATCCGATTTTATGGCGAGATATTACATTACAAAATCGAGATGAGCTTATTGCACAGCTAGAAGGCTGGGAAAAGGAAATGAGTCGTGTTAAGGAACTGCTTTTAAATGGTGGCTCGGAGGACATTGAACAATACTTTGCGATTGCCAAAGAGCTAAGGGATGAATTACCGATTAGTGCAGGAGCTATGTTCACATCATTTGACTTATATGTTGATGTTCCTGACTATCCGGGGGTTATTTCTGAGGTGACAGGCTTACTTGCAGACGAAGCGATTAGTATTACGAATTTACGTATCGTAGAGTCACGTGAGGACGTTTTCGGGATTCTTGTTATTAGCTTACAAAGCGAAAGTGACCGTGAACGTGCAGCAGCGTGTATACAAAAACGTGCTAATTATGAAACATATATTTCATAGGCAAACTAGAAAAACTTAATTGGAAATGCCTGAAAGCGTCGGAATTACGGCGCTTTCTATCTTCATATTGGGGGGAAGAAAACGATGAGTGAAAAAGTATTACAATATGATAAACCTTCCTTACAAGGGACGTTAACGATTCCAGGTGATAAATCTGTTTCTCACCGTTCCGTTATGTTTGGAGCTATCGCAACGGGTAAAACGACAGTGGACGGTTTTTTATTAGGTGAGGATTGTTTGAGTACAATAGACTGCTTCCGCAAGCTCGGTGTGAAAATTGACGTGGAAGGAACAAATGTATCCATCGACAGTCCAGGTATAGATGGGTGGCAAGAGCCTACAGAGGTACTATACACAGGAAACTCTGGTACGACGACACGCTTAATGCTAGGGATTCTAGCTGGATCTAATGTACATTCAGTGATGACAGGGGATGCGTCCATTGGAAAGCGACCGATGCGCCGTGTTATTGATCCGTTACGTCAAATGGGTGCACACTTTACTGGGAGGGCAGATGGACAATATACGCCATTAGCCATTCAAGGTACAGCATTACAAGCTATTGATTATCATATGCCCGTTGCGAGTGCACAGGTGAAGTCAGCTATTTTACTTGCGGGTTTACGTGCTGAAGGTACTACAATTGTGCGAGAAACTGAAGTATCTCGAGATCATACTGAGAGAATGCTACGTCAATTTGGTGCGCAGGTTGACGAGGTGGATGGTGTTATTTCATTACAAGGAGGGCAAACGCTTACAGGGACGCATGTTTCTGTGCCAGGTGATATTTCATCAGCAGCCTTTTTCTTAGTAGCAGGAGCTATTTGTGAAGGTAGTAAAATAACGCTAGAAAATGTCGGAGTTAATCCAACACGAGATGGTATCATTGAAGTGCTTCAACATATGGGCGCATCTATGACACTTATGTCGAATGAAGATAGCCAATCAGAGCCGACTGCAACAATTACAATTGAAACGTCAGCTTTAAAAGGAACTACAATTGAGGGAGATATTATTCCTCGTCTTATCGATGAAATCCCGATTCTTGCTTTATTAGCAACGCAGGCAAATGGCAGAACTATTATTAAGGATGCCGAGGAGTTAAAAGTGAAGGAAACAGACCGGATAACGGCTGTAGTGGATGAATTGAAAAAACTAGGCGCTACTATTGAAGCGACTGAGGATGGAATGATTATTGAAGGACCAACTCCATTACGTGGTGCTCACCTTAACACTTACGGTGATCATCGTATAGGAATGATGGGCGCTGTTGCAGCACTAATAACAGATGGGGCTGTAACTTTAGATGATGCAGAATGTATTGCGGTTTCTTATCCATCGTTTTTCGAGCATATAGAGGAAGTAAGGTAACGTCAATGTTTGACTCTCCAAGGAATTTGGGGAGTTTTTTCTTGTTTCGAAGGAAAATGTTTTGTAGCATAAAGGTATTAATGAAAGAATAGGTGAATGACTGTGAACAATGCGATGACTGAAATGATGCAAGCACTTGAACAAGGAGACTTAGCATTAATTGAACAGCTACTTGAATCATTTTTAACGAAAGAGCTACCAGAGGAAATTTATACGCTAGCTGAAGTGTTTATGCAGTATGGGTATATGAAGGAAGCAGACCGTGTACTGGAGCATTTACAATTTTTATTCCCAGAAGAGGCACAGTTAAAAATTGATCGTGCAAACGTCTTGATGGAACTTGGTGCTGAAGATGAAGCGCTAGATTTTTTATTAGAAGTAGAGGAGACATCTCCGGAATACCCGCAAGCATTATTAGTATTAGCAGATTATTATCAAATGCAAGGATTATTTGAAGTAGCAGAAATGCGCATCAATGAGGCACTATCTATATTACCAGAGGAGCCATTATTACAATTTGCTAAAGCGGAGCTGTTATTTGAAACGGGTCGTTTTTTAGAGGCTGCAAGACTATATGAAGAATTATATGAACAGCAAGTTGAATTTGCTGGGGTAAGTCTTGTTGAACGACTTGCTGAGGTGTATCGTGCAGGAGCTGCCTATGAAACGGCCTTAGATTACTATTTAAAAGCACTTGATGATGAAGTAAAGCCAGATGTTTTATTTGGTGCAGCGTATTCAGCCTTTCAATCACAAAAATATGAAATGGCCATTAAACAATTAGAGGAATTAAAAGAATTAGACCCTGATTATTTTTCTGCCTATTTATTGCTTGCTGAAAGCTATGCTATGACGGAGGATAATACAAAAGCTTACGCTGCCATTCAGGAAGGATTAAAGCGTGACGAATATGATAAGACCTTATTTTTATTCGCAGGTAAAATGGCTTTAAAAACTGGTTTGCCAGCTGAGGGTGAGCAGCATTTACGTGAAGCTATTGCCCTAGATCCTGAATACATGGAAGCAGTATTAGTATTAATCTCTGTGTTGGCACAGCAAGAGCGACATGAGGATGTCATAGAATTATTTGAAACGTTGCAAAAAAATGATTTTGAATGGAGCACCTTATACCCATTTGCTGCGGTTGCATATGAAAATTTAGAATTGTACGACCGTGCATACGAATTTTACCATTTGGCATATAATGATTTTAAGGAAGACGCAGCATTTTTAGAAAAATATGTTTATTTCTTATTAGAAGAAGGAAAGCGTTCAGAAGCTAAAGAAGTACTCGGTCAATTAATAACTATTCAGCCTGGTGAACTAGAATGGCAAGAGAAGTTAGAAACCTTAGAATTTGAGTAAAGGAGGGAGTGGGTATGACTGCTTCTGTATCAGTTGTCGATAAAAAAGCATTTGTTAGATGGTTTTTAAAAAATTATCAATTGAAACGTCGTGAATGTGTATGGATTTTGAATTACTTATTAAGCAATGATGAGTTATTAAAACGAATTCGATTTGTTGAAGAAGCTCACTATTGCCCTAGAGCAATGGTAATGTCAACGGTCGACTCAACAGGTGTGCCATTTCGTTTTTACAAAGGCAATGTAATGACAGCAGATGCCGAGAAATCTTTCCATGATTTACGCTTACATGAACATGAAGATATGTATATACAATTGAATTTTCCTAATGTACCACCAAGTGCACAATACTTAGCAGTTCTTGAAGAAAACCCTTATATGCCGGAAGCACTGATTGTCAGTGAAAAAGATCGTTTACTGGCAGAAGAGCTGCTTTCCAACAGCTTACTCGTATTCCAAGAAGAAAAATTACTCGCGCAAATAGATGAAGCTCTCGATCAGGGAGATGAAGAGCGGTTTTATGAATTGTCTAATTTGTTACAAGCTCTAAAGGAAACAGCTAATTTACGTTAGTTATAGGCAAAAATTGAATGTCCTTTATCTACCTCAATATGATAACATAACAAGTGAATGATTGTTTTCACTTTTTATTGGCTATCCTATTGAAGAGTGGAGAAGGGCATTTTTTTATCTTCATTCAGTGGGTGTAACATGCACCTACTGAAATAGAGGGAACTTGCTACGTTCGGTGGTTTACCAAAATGACCGACATCGTGTCGGCCCTCGGGCACGCCTGGGCACAATTTACGCAATTACGCCAAGGCAAAAATTGATTTATGCAACATAAGGAGGTTTGTGAGATGTATTTTAATGCAAGTGATGTGACATCGTTCATGGCACAGAAGGAATTTATCGATACAGCAATTGTTCCACTCGTAACCGTCGATTTATCTCCTGAAAAACTGAAACAGAGTGGTACAGAGGCGGATTTTTTGTTATCGCTTACATCTTTTATCGAACAACAGTTTAAAGGTCGTCTTTTACTGATGCCACCATTTTCGTATAGTGAAACATTAAAAAACGAAGATATGCCGAAGCAATTAGAGGCACAATTACATAATGCTGGTTTTAAGCATGTGTTCTTCATTACTTGTGACCATTTTTGGACAAATATTGGAGAGGGAATAAATGTTGTATGGCTACCAGCGATTCCGTTAGAAAGTATGGATAAAGGTGTGAAAAGCTCTATTCTCGAAGATCAATTGCGACAAGTGATTCCGATGCTTTCGACCAAATGGGCACAGATTTAACAATTTGTTTCAATAAATGTTCACATTCTCCATCTTTCCTCAGAATGCTATATTGACCAAGCTATGGAGTTGATATATCATAGATATGTCCTAGTATTACTATTTGTAAATGAATGTCCGTTGGACTTACCTTTAAGTTAGAGGGGGGAAAAAAATGAGTAATAATCGAGTTTCACGTCGTCAATTCCTAAGCTATACACTAACTGGTGTAGGTGGCTTTATGGCGGCAGGTATGCTGATGCCGATGGTTCGCTTTGCAATTGACCCATTATTACAAAACCATGATGGTGGGAATTTTATAAAGACAGAGCATAAAATCGCTGATATTACTGACAAACCAGTTAAAGTTGACTTAAAATTTGAACAAGTTGACGCATGGTACAAATCAGAAGTAACAAACGTTGCTTGGGTTTACAAAGATGGCGATCAAATCGTTGCATTATCTCCTGTTTGTAAGCATTTAGGATGTATGGTTGGCTGGGAAGAAGATTCAAAACATCCAAATCAATTCTTCTGTCCTTGTCACGCTGGACGTTACGAGAAAAATGGTAAAAACGTACCAGGTACACCGCCTACAGGTCCGTTGGATGAATACGAAGTTAAAGAAGAAGATGGTTACTTATCGCTTGGTCCAACTAAAGCAAATACTCTAGTTAAGTAAGGGGGTACAAAACAGTGCTAAATAAAATTTATGATTGGGTCGACGAACGCTTAGATATTACACCTATTTGGCGTGATATTGCCGACCACGAAGTGCCAGAGCACGTGAACCCTGCACATCATTTTTCAGCATTCGTTTACTGTTTCGGAGGATTAACTTTCTTCATCACAGTTATTCAAATACTATCAGGTATGTTCTTAACAATGTACTATGTACCAGACGTAGTGAATGCTTGGAAATCAGTTTATTATTTACAAAACGAAGTAGCATTTGGTGAAATCGTACGCGGTATGCACCACTGGGGGGCTTCATTAGTAATCGTAATGATGTTCTTACATACTCTTCGTGTATTCTTCACAGGTTCTTATAAGAAACCTCGTGAATTAAACTGGATGGTTGGTGTAGGTATTTTTGGTGTAATGATGGGTCTTGGTTTTACAGGATACTTATTACCATGGGATATGAAAGCATTATTCGCTACAAAAGTAGGTATCGAAATTGCTGCATCTGTACCGTTTATCGGTGAATGGATTAAAATCTTATTAGCGGGTGACTCAACTATTCTTGGTGCTCAAACGTTAACACGATTCTTTGCGATTCATGTATTCTTCTTACCTGCAGTATTGTTTGGGTTACTTGCAGCACACTTTATCATGATTCGTCGTCAAGGAATTTCAGGGCCGTTGTAATAGTTCTTGACGGTTCGATGATTTTTTAAAGGAGGGGACATAATGCATCGCGGAAAAGGAATGAAATTTGTTGGTGATTCTCGTATTAAAGCGAATCACAAAATGCCGAACGTTCCAAAGGATTATTCCGAATATCCAGGTAAGACGGAAGCTTTCTGGCCGAACTTCTTACTAAAAGAATGGATGGTTGGTGCTGTATTTTTAATAGCTTATTTAATATTAACAGTTGCACATCCATCACCTCTTGAAGGACCAGCTGATCCAACAAGAGCATACGTGCCATTACCAGACTGGTACTTCTTATTCATGTATCAATTATTAAAATACTCATATGCTTCAGGTCCATATAATGTTATTGGAGCAATTGTAATTCCAGGTCTTGCATTTGGAGCGCTATTATTAATGCCATTTTTAGATAAAAGTCCAGAGCGTCGTCCATCTAAACGCCCATTACCAACAGCGTTTATGTTATTAACTTTGGCTGCTATGTTCTACTTAACATGGGAGTCAGTTGTTAACCATGACTGGGAAGCTCAAAAAGCAATGGGTGCAATTGTAGAAGAAGTTGATGTTGATATTGATGAATCACTACCAGGTTTTGCAATTTGGAATGGTGACTCAGGTGATCAAGCTAAAACTTGTATCGGTTGTCATGCTGCTGATTTAAACGGTGGCCCAGCTGCTCCAAAATTACTTGGTAATACACTAACGGCTGAGGAAATTGAAGATATTATTCATAATGGTCGTGGTGGAATGCCAGCTGGTCAATTCCACGGTACAGATGAAGAAGCGAAGCAATTAGCAGAATTTATTGCGAGCTTAAAGGCTAAAGAATAAGATTTGTATTAAAAGAGTCAGGAAACTGGCTCTTTTTTTCTGCTAGTCTACTAATGTGACTGTTACAACTTTAAAAAAGTTCCCGCAAAATATATTTTAGTTCTATAATATTTATGAGGATATACATACTATTTAAGATAGAGGCAAAGGCCCTGCTACTATTGCCGGAAAATTGGCGATTCAAGACCAGACAGTGTTTGTGTGAACAAACCGAATATACATGGCTTGCGTTTTTACAAATGCCATCCCTAACTTTTGTTGATGAGCTATTTTTTCTAACATTCCTTTTAAAAATGACCTGGTACGGCACAATGTGTAGCTCTACATAAATTCCGGTGACTGCCTTGCCTCCAAAGTTGATTGGAGTGGAGGCTGGGCGACCCCTTGGGGAATAGCAATAGAGGAACGAAGGCTAAAAGCATCACGTCCTGTGATAACGCCTTCGTGACTAACATCGTGTTAGTCCGACGCCCCCAGGAAGCTCTGCTCTGCGCGAAAGCGAAGCGGCAGCAATTGTTTTATCTGTGCGAAAGCGTAGCGACAGCAACAACAAAGCGCCCAGTCGGAACGGAAATCAACCCCCGTTATGGATATGGGCAAAAAAATACTGCCAATATTCATTATAGAAAGAATGTGGCAATTTAAAGACTAGTTTATACATAATAACAGTTAAAAAAGGCATCTTAGTAAAGACAGAAGATAAAGGAGTTTTAATTATGCAAATTACACGTGCAAATGTCTGGTATCTCCTTACGCATAAGTCATTTTTAATACTTTTACTTATTATCAATCTATTAGGAACTATTTACGGGTATTATTGGTACGGATGGCAGCTTGCCATCACGAAGCCTATTTTTTATATTTTTGTGCCGGATAGCCCGACAGCCAGCTTATTCTTTTGCTTTGTATTGTTAGCTTGGATTATGGGTAAAAAATGGCCGCTAATGGAAGTGCTAGCCCTTATTACATTAGTAAAATATGGAATCTGGGCTGATGTGATGAATATTTGGACGTTGGTTGAAACGGGATCTATTGGTTGGCAAGGATGGATGCTTGTAGGCTCGCATTTTATGATGGCCTTTCAAGCAATTCTGTATCTTGGTAAATATGTTTTTTCATATTGGCATATTGCCGTGGCAGCCGTATGGACATTGCATAATGATGTAATTGATTATGTATTTGGCCAAATGCCGATGTACCGAGATTTAGCAGATTATACAAGTTATATTGGTTATTTTACTTTTTGGTTATCCATTACATGCATTTTTCTAGCCATCTTCTCAATTAGGTGGCGCAAATATTTGCCGAATTAGGTAATTGATTATAGAATTATAGTATTGAGATAGAAAGGGGTTAAAAAATTGTCAACAAGTATGTATATTGTTTATTTTGCAATCATAATGCTACTGCCGCTTTACGCACAGATGAAAGTAAAGGGCACGTATAATAAGTTTGCAAAAGAACGTACAATGAAGGGACAAACAGGTGCAGAGGTAGCGCGTGCGATTTTAGATGCAAACGGCTTATATGATGTACGAGTTGTTCCAACACAAGGTGTGTTGTCTGATCACTATAATCCGGCGACAAAAACAGTTGCTTTATCGGAAAGTAACTTTTATGAGGCGAGTATTGCTGGAGCTGCAGTTGCTGCCCATGAGGTTGGCCATGCCATCCAGCATAAAGAAGCTTACTCAATGCTGACATTACGTAGTAAGCTAGTGCCAGTTGCAAATATTTCATCAAATATGTCTTGGATATTTGTCATGATTGGTATTTTTGCAACTAATCCAAAATTTTTACTTTTAGGTATCGTATTGTTAGCAGCAGGTGTGGTTTTCCAATTAGTAACGTTACCAGTAGAGTTTGATGCATCAAAGCGTGCGTTAGTGCAAATGAATTCTCTAGGTATTATTACAAATGAAGAAGAGCGCCCAGCACGCAAAGTGTTAAGTGCTGCAGCATTAACATATGTTGCCGCGGCAGCAGTAGCTGTATTAGAATTATTACGTTTAATATTAATCTTTACAAATATGCGAAGTGACGACTAATTAAAAAACTTGTTGTAGTGATATTTCACTATAGCAAGTTTTTTAATCCGTTAAACTATAATATGTAGAAAAAGCCTACCTCAACGAATGTTTTATTCGAAAGAGCAGGCAAATTGTTCGTTTTACTGGAGTGGTTGTTTTTGGTCGTCTAGCGTGAAGCCTTCTCCTACAACATCTCGTACTTCTATTATCGATACGAAAGCGTGAGGATCAACGTCATAAACAATAGATTTTAAACGTACAACTTCATTGCGACCAATGACACAATAAATAACTTCTTTTTGTTGCTTCGTAAAATGGCCATGACCTTCAAGTATCGTAATGCCGCGTTCCATTCGCAATGCAATCATCTCAGCAATGGCGCTAGATTTTTCAGATATAATAAGTGCTCCACGAGCTGCATATGCTCCTTCTTGAACAAAATCAATGACGCGCGCGCCAACAAATACCGCGACGAGGGTATACATCATAGAGCGTGCATCTAAAAACGTTAGCCATGACAGTGTAATGACAATTGCGTCAAAGATGAACATTGTTTTACCCATACTCCAGCCAAAATATTTATGCCCAAGGCGAGCTAAAATATCTACACCGCCAGTTGTACCACCGAAGCGAAAGACGATACCGAGCCCTAGTCCAACAAAAACCCCTGCAAAAAGAGCAACAAGTAGCAAATCATCCTCTAAATGAATAGTAAATTGATACTTTTGGAAAACTTTAAGGAAAACTGAAACAGATAAAGTTCCAACGAGCGTATAAATAAATGATTTTTTCCCAAGTAAACGATAACCAATAATAAACATAGGAATGTTTAATAATAAATTCATGAAGGCAGGGTCCCAGCCTAGTGTAAAATAAAGTATGAGTGTAATCCCACTTAGGCCACCTTCACCAAGTTGATTTTGCATATTGAAGTGGACGAATCCGAAGCTAAAAATTGCAGCTCCGAGCATTATTGCGATGATATTGCTAACTTTGATCTGTTTTAGCATATGACCTCCTGTAGTCTCAAACAAATGAAGTAGTGCTATCTATTATCTGACATTTTATTGTTTTTGACAACAATGGTGTAAATTTTATACGATGGTAAGTAGGAGTGTGATTTAAATGACTGAACAAGTGACAATGCAAGCTTTACAACAGCGTGTGGATGATTATATAGGACAATTTAAGGAAGGTTATTTCCCACCATTTGAGTTATTGGCTCGTCTAACTGAGGAGCTTGGTGAATTGTCTCGCGAGGTGCAGGACGTTTACGGGCAAAAAAAGAAAAAGAGTACAGAGGAAGCAAACAGTATTGAAGAAGAATTAGGTGACTTTTTCTTTGTTTTAGTGTGCTTTGCAAATGCACAAGGCATTAAATTAGATGAAGCACTTTTACGCGTTATACATAAATTTGAAACAAGGGATAAAGATCGCTGGACTAGAAAGGATGAAGAATAATGTCAATTCGTGTAGCAATAGCAGGACCTAGGGGAAAGATGGGGGCTGAGGCTGTACATACAGTAATGAAGCATGACAAAATGGAATTAGTAGCTGTACTAGATTATAAGGAAGTAGGAAAAACATTAGCTGATTTGGAGATGTTTCCGGCAAGTTATACGGCTCCAATCTTTACAGATATGTCAGACCTTGTGGAGGCAACTGCACCAGACGTATTAGTTGATTTAACAAACCCGCATGCAGTATATAAACATACTAAAGAAGCCTTGAATTTAAATGTACGACCTGTAATTGGTACAACGGGCTTTACAGATGCACAACTAGTGGAATTATCAGCAATGGCTAAAGAAAAAGAGCTAGGCTGCATTATTGCTCCAAACTTTGCGATAGGGGCAATCCTTATGATGAAGTTTGCTAAGGAAGCGGCAAAATATTTACCTGATGTTGAAATTATTGAAATGCACCACGATCAAAAGCTAGATGCACCATCTGGAACAGCTGTTAAAACAGCACAATTGATTCAAGAGGTGCGTGCACAAAAAATGCAAGGACATCCAGAGGAGAAAGAAACACTTGAGGGTGCAAGAGGGGCAGAATTGGATGGCATGCGTCTTCATTCTGTTCGTTTACCAGGTTTAGTGGCACACCAGCAAGTGTTATTTGGTGGAGACGGACAGCTTTTAACAATTCGTCATGATTCGTTAAACCGTAATTCTTTTATGTCTGGTGTAGCATTTTGCATAGAAGAAGTCATGAAAATGGATCAACTTGTATATGGTTTAGAAAACATCATCTAAAGATTGGGATGGAAGATTTATGAAAATCGCATTAATTGCACATGATCGCAAAAAAGATAATTTAGTACAGTTTGCTATAGCTTACCGAAATATTTTAAATGAGCATACGTTGTTTGCTACAGGTACAACAGGACAGCGTGTTATTGAAGCTACTGGCTTAGAGGTAACACGTTTCCGTTCTGGACCACTCGGTGGCGATCAACAAATTGGCGCAATGATTGCCAATAATGATATGGACATGGTCATTTTTTTCCGTGATCCTTTAACAGCACAACCACATGAGCCAGATGTTTCTGCACTTATTCGTCTTTGTGATGTTTACCAAGTGCCACTGGCCACAAATATGGGAACTGCAGAAATATTACTAAAAGGCCTACAAGAAGGCTTTGTGGATTGGAGACTGATTCAAGAAAGACGAAATTAAAAAAAGACGTGATTTAGAAAGGATGATAATCGAATGAAAAAGCTAAAAATTGGCATTACCTGTTATCCAACTGTTGGAGGCTCTGGTGTTATTGCAACAGAATTAGGAAAAATGCTTGCAGAGAGAGGACACGAGATTCATTTCATCACCTCAAGCGTACCATTTCGATTGAATAAAATTTATCCAACCGTCTTTTTCCATGAAGTAGAAGTTAATAATTATTCAGTATTTCAATATTCGCCATATGATATAGCATTAGCGAGTAAAATGGCGGACGTGATTAAGGATGAAGAGCTAGATGTGCTTCATGTGCATTATGCAATACCACATGCGGTCTGTGCTGTCTTAGCACGTGAAATGAGTGGTCGTGACATAGGGATTGTCACAACGCTACATGGTACAGATATTTCAGTGCTTGGGCAGGATTCCACCCTTTCACAGGCAATTAAGTATGGCATTAACAAATCTGATATTGTTACGACAGTGTCAGAGGCCTTAAAGCAACAAACCTATGAGCTTATTGATACAGTAAAGCCAATTAATACGATTTACAACTTTGTTGATGAACGTGAATACTTCCCGCGCAATTCAGGAACCCTGAAGGAACAATTTGGAATTCAAGAGGATGAAAAAGTGATTATTCACGTATCTAACTTCCGTAAAATAAAGAATCTTCCTCATATTATAGACGCTTTTATGAAGATTCGTGCCAACATGAAGGCAAAGCTGTTGCTAGTAGGGGATGGCCCAGAAAAGCATCGTGTAATGGATCAAGTAAAGGAAAGCTCTTATATGGAGGACGTTCTATTTTTAGGCAAACAAGAAAATTTGGCTGAATTATATGCGATCAGTGACCTTAAATTATTACTATCACAGCAGGAATCATTCGGGTTAGTCTTACTTGAAGCAATGGCTTGTGGTGTACCTTGTATTGGATCAGCTGTAGGCGGTATTCCAGAAGTCATTGAGCATGGTGTAGATGGCTATATAGTAGAATTAGGTGATACGGACGCAGTAGCAGAATATGCCGTGAACCTATTTAATGATGAAGAGAAATTACAACGTTTCCGCGAAGCAGCTATCCGTGCTGTTGATGAAAAATTCCATTCATCTAAAATTGTAGAACAATATGAAAAATTGTATGAAAAGGTTGCTGAAAGAAATCATGCAAAACAATAAAGAATGGCAAGCAGCCTATTCAGTTATTGAACAACTAGAACACGCAGGCTTTGAAGCAGTGATCGTTGGTGGTGCGGTACGAGATGCAATACTGGGTCGTCCTGCCCACGATGTAGATGTTGCAACAAATGCCATGCCAGACGAAGTAAAGTCTGTTTTTAATCACACGGTTGATATAGGGATTCAGCATGGGACGGTACTTGTTATCGTGCCAGCTGGATCGGTGGAGGTAACGACATATCGCACAGATGGGGAGTATACGGATCACCGTAGGCCAGAGGAAGTGCAATTTGTACGTTCGCTAAAAGAAGATTTACAGCGCCGAGACTTTACGATGAATGCCATTGCGATGCGTCGTGATGGCTCTTATGTTGATTTTTACGGAGGACGCCAAGATATTGAAGCTGGCGTGATTCGAGCTGTTGGTGACGCGCAGAAACGCTTTTCGGAAGATGCATTACGAATGCTGCGAGCCGTGCGTTTTTCGGCTCAGCTTGGTTTTCTAATCGAATCAGAAACCTTGAAAGCAATGAAGCACAAGGCTGATAACATTTCTTGGATTGCGAGGGAGCGCATAAAGGCAGAGCTCGATAAGCTATGGGTAGGGAAAGATGTTTTTAACGGTATAAGAAAGCTTGAGGAAAGTAGCTTAGTGAATTATTTGAATGGTACTTTTCAAGCTGATGACTGGTCTGAATTTAACACGCAGGACAAGCTATTAGGCTGGGCATATTTTGCGGCTTTACAGGGTGATCATTGGCGTGAAGTGCTAGGTGACTATCGTTTATCGAATAAGGAGATGGCATTTGTCAAAGCTGTGTTAGAAGCTTTAAAAGCTTTAAAAAGTGGCTGGACGAAAATGGATTACTTTTTGTATACACAACAGGAACTAGAGACAGCTTGTTATTTTGCGAAGCTGAGACAGCTTGACGTTCAAATGCCACAGCAAAGTATTCATGAAATACAGACGAAGCTTCCCATTAAACACAAGCGAGAGCTCATTGTAAGCGGTACAGATTTAATAAAATGGTCTGGAAAAAAAGGTGGACCATGGGTAAAAGAAGTGTTGCAGGCGATGCTTGAAGCGGTTGTCAATGGGGAATGTGCTAATGAACGGCATCAAATTAAAGGTTGGTTTGAGCGTGAGTATGTCCGGTAAGCATGAAAAGACTTAATAGAACATAGTTATCAAAAAACAACTATAAGAAATCGGATATTTAAGTGACTCCGTTATTTCATTAGGCAGTGTTTGGGCATGAGTTTCGATAGTGTATCGGACTCATGCCTTTTTATGTTCAGTGCTTTTCTATTAAAAATCAATTCCTTGTCAATAATCTCAATTTTTTTAGCAATAGTTGATAATTCATCTTTGAACCATAAATAAATTCATAAATAACCCTCCAATATTCAAATTCGAAATAATCCAAAGTTTTAAATAATTTGTCTTAGAACAATTCTTTAACCAATAAAATCTTTAATACTATTTATTTCTTTAAATGAAAAATATGTAAATTTTGTTCAAGTAAAAGTATAATACCATTTTACCCAAAAAATGTAT
>NZ_JBHJTF010000034.1:0-54498 GCF_042267565.1 Lysinibacillus sp. NPDC056232
AATATCCTTTTGCCATGTATCTATAAGTAACTTGAGTTCTATAACAAAACAATCTTTCTTCCCTTTCGTCATTACCCGTCACTCCTTTCTTTTTTGATTATTCACAATATACAACATAAACATATGTTCTATAAAGAAAAAGCACTTCATTCCTCTCACCTCTGAAGAAGTGGGCTTCCTGAAGCTCAATTCTGTGAAGAATAAAGATCTTCGTATTATTCATGAGCGTATGGCTGCTAAAACAGTTGAGGTTAATCATTATCAGCATCATGCACAACAATTTTTTTTGTGCTATCTGGAACAGCAACAATCGATATCGACGGAGAACGAATTGTATTACAAAAAAATGAAGGAATTGAAGTGCCGCCCCTTAAATCACATCAGATGCGTAATGATTCAGGGGAAGAGGTAGAGTTTTTGGTCATTTCACAATCAAATAGTAGGGGAGATCGTATCCAACTATAAAGGTATTTTCATTCTTTTGCATGAGGTATGTATTTATTTTAGTAAGTATAGTAAAAGCTAACAATTGCAAAGGAGATGTTTTACGATGAAGATTACAAAGGTGAAACTATATGTGTATGATGTACATAAAATGAAGGAATTTTACTGCAATCATTTAGGATTTACATTAATAAAGAATACAAATAATTTTTTTGATATAGCTGTTGGCGAAAGTATTATCACTTTTGAAAAAATACCGTATTTGGTAAAAAAACAATATCATTTTGCGTTAAATATTCCATGTAATTTATTTAAACAAGCGAAAAGCTGGGTAAAAGAATATGCAGAATTATTATTTTCGGAGGGACAGGATGAAGTATATTTTGATACATTAAAGGCTCATTCTTGTTATTTTTATGATCCAGAAGGAAATATTATTGAGCTCATTTCAAGACAGGAAGTAAATCCAAAACAGGATGTAGAGTCTTTTTCACCCGAGCATATATTAAATATTGCCGAAATAAATTTAACGACGGATGCTATTTATTCAGTAGCCGATAGTTTAAAAGAATACTGTATAACTCCAATGAATCATAAGGAAATTCACTCAAATGCTCTCACGTTTATGGGGAATTATGAGGATGGCGCAAATTTACTTTTAGGACCAAGTGAACGTGTTTGGTATTTTTCTAACAAAAAAGCAATTGTTAGTCCTATTAAGATAGAAATCAATAAAAACCTACAACTATGCATGACAGAAGATGGCGATTTTACCATTTCACAGCTTTAAAAACACCATCAGACCATTAAGTCTCCTTATAATTATCATTGAATAAAAAACATATTGTATATTTATTCGAAAAGTAATTAGGGGAATATTTACTATTCGCGATAGCAAAGAAATTAAGCGGGAGAAAAGCAGCTCATATAATCCCGATTGGTGAAAATTAATAATCGGTGAGGATGAAGAAAGCTCCCCTGAAGGTTTTATTTTGGAGTAGTTGAAAAAATGCTATTAATCAATCATAAGGAGTTAATTTTTTGAAAGCAAAAAGCATTAAGTTATATGAATTTGGAAGTCCACGAGAGGTTTTGAAGTTCGAAAATAAAACGATTCAACCTCCTCAAGAGCAGGAAATTCTTGTTCAAATGTTGACACGACCTATTAACCCTTCTGATTTAATACCAATATGGGGGAGTTATGCTCATCGAATTTCTTTACCAACTATTCCTGGCTATGAAGGGGTCGGTATTGTAGAGGATGTAGGTCCATATGTTTCTCAAAATCTTATCGGAAAGCGTGTATTACCTTTACGAGGAGAAGGAACTTGGCAGGAGATTGTAAAAACAAGCGCAGAATTTGCAGTGCCTATTCCAGATTCTATAGATGATTTTACTGCAGCACAAATGTATATCAACCCAATGACAGCTTGGGTAACTTGTACGGATATATTACAATTGCAGCCAAATGATGTTTTATTAGTGAATGCTTGTGGGTCTGCAATTGGACATATATTTGCTCAGCTAGCAAAATTGTTAGGTTTTCAACTAATCGCGGTAACGAGAAATAATAGACATACGGACGATTTAATTCAGCTTGGCGCTTCCTATGTAATAGATACTTCAAAAGCACCGCTCTATGAGACAGTAATGGAACTAACAAATGGTAGAGGTGCTGATGCTGCTATTGATTCTATTGGAGGGGCAGCAGGCAATGATCTTGCTTTCTGCCTGAAATCTGGAGGGGATTTTTTAGCTATTGGTCTTTTATCAGGTGTACAAGTGAATTGGCAGAAAATCGTTAAAGAGGCAAATGTAAAGGCAAATATGTTCCATTTGCGTCATTGGAATAAGCAAGTATCGGTAGAAAGATGGCAAGATACATTTCATCACTTAATCCATTTAGTTAATAGTGGTAAGTTAAAAATGATGGCGTTTGATTCTCATTATGATTTGTTAGACATTAAAAACGCGATAACGGCCGTTGAATCGTCTAAAAATACTAAAGGAAAGATTTTTTTAACAAGTTATTAATATGAACGAAGGGTAATTTATTTTACCCTTCGTTTTTATAGTGTGTCTATGCAAGTGCGCTACTCTTAACTAACGCTTTTTTCTAAAATAAATCTGTTGATAAATATCGCAGACCAGTATCAGGTAGGATAACGACAATTCGTTTTCCTCTGTTCTCTGCACGTTTTGCAAGAGCTGTGGCGGCAAATAAAGCAGCACCTGATGAAGTACCTACTAATATACCATCTGATTTAGCAACTGCGCGTGCCGCCTCATAAGCTTGTGCAGTTTCTACCTCCAGTACTTCATCAATTATTTCTAAATGAACATTCGATGGTACACGAGCCTCGTCTGCATCGGAGAAGCGGTGAACACCTGTGATTTCAATGATATCTGGATTATCAACTGTTGCAATGGAATTAACAGCAGGCTCTACACCAATGATCTGGATATTTGGATTTTTAGATTTTAAGTATGCACCAGCACCACTTATCGTACCACCTGTGCCGATTGTTGCCACAAAGATATCAATATGTCCGTCTGTATCCTCCCAAATTTCAGGACCAGTGGTTAACTTATGAACATTTGGATTGGCATCATTATCAAACTGATTTAAAAACACAACATTTTCTTCTTGTTCAACGACCGTTTCTCGAAATACTTTAATCGTTTCAACAAAGTCACCCTCTGTTTCCTCAAAGGCAGCTACCATTTCTGGAACATCTGAAAAAGGGACAACCTCCGTGCCGTATGCCTTTATAACTTTCGTACGCTCTTCACTAACTCCATCCTGCATGTAAATTCGAAGCTTATAGCCTTTTGTAGCTGCAATTGCTGCTAGACCAATACCAGTATTGCCACTTGTTGTTTCGATTATTGTTTTATCCTTTGTCAATACACCACGAGCTTCAGCATCCTCGATCATCGCTTTTGCAACACGATCCTTTACACTGTTAGCAGGATTTAAATATTCTAGCTTTACGATAATTTCGGCTTCTAGCTGTTGCTCCTTTATATACTGATTTAATGCTAATAGTGGTGTATGACCGATTAATTCTGTAATAGATTGTTTGATCTTATTCGTTACAATTTGACCCATCTCAATCAACCCCTTATCTTTTGCCTACTTAACAAACTTGTTTTATAGGAATTGGTGGAATCGTATCACGAAAAATCCTTATAAGCAATAAAATTCCAGATAGAAAGATTGAATATAGTAATAGAAAAAAATAATTAATTAAATTTGCTAATACAACATCCTTCTTTTATGAATAGGTAACATGTAAGTGCACTATATACATGTCATGATCTATCTATTCATAATGCAAGGGCTGGATCATTCCATCTGTTCAAATTGTAAATGTTTTCGCAGGAGAATGTCTGAGAAAGCCTAATGGATAGGTAAACTGATAATTCGGTAAGTTGCAACAACTCCGAGAGTAGTTATTATTCACTTTCGTATGTATAATGGGAGTCTATGTTAGGTAATTATCTTTCAATAGTAAAAATAATTGAACATAAATGAGGCTTAATGATGAGTAAAAAAAGGTTTAAAGATTATGAATTAAGTAATGAAATAATAATGGCACTGGATAGCTTAGGATATGAACAACCAACAGAAGTTCAGAGTAAGGTCATTCCGTTAGCATTAGCAAAAACAGATCTTGTTGTAAAATCACAAACAGGTAGTGGGAAAACTGCATCTTACGGGATTCCAATTTGCGAAGCCATTGATTGGCTAGAAAACAAACCGCAAGCCTTAGTGTTAACTCCGACAAGGGAGCTTGCTGTTCAAGTAAAAGAGGATTTTACGAATATTGGTAGACTGAAGCGCATTAAAGCAACAGCGGTTTATGGAAAACAGCCGATCGCCATTCAAAAAACAGAGCTAAAGCAAAAAACACATGTTGTTGTTGGTACGCCGGGACGCATGTTAGATCATATTGAAAGAGGCACGCTTGTCTTAGACAAAATACGTTATCTTGTCATTGATGAGGCGGACGAAATGTTGAATATGGGGTTCATAGAACAAGTCGAAGCCATTATTAAACAAGTGCCTCAAAATCGTGTGACGATGTTATTTTCAGCTACGTTGCCAGAGAAGGTAAAAGACTTAGCTCTTAAATATATGAAAACACCTACTGATGTAGAAATTCAAGCTACGGGATTAACAACAGATAAAATTGATCATTCCCTTTACGTAGTGGATGAAGAACTAAAACTATCCCTGCTGCGCAAAGTTACGATTGTTGAAAATCCAGATAGCTGTATCATTTTTTGCCGCACAAAGGATAGAGTCGATACGTTATGTGAGCAGTTAATCAATTTCGGATATAGCTGTGATAAAATTCATGGCGGTATGATACAGGATGTACGACTTGAAGTGATGAATGATTTTAAAAGAGGCGATTTTAGATATTTAGTTGCCACAGACGTAGCGGCTCGAGGGATTGATATTGATAATATCACACATGTCATTAACTATGATCTGCCATTAGAAAAAGAAAGTTACGTCCATCGTACGGGAAGAACTGGACGAGCAGGTTTAAAAGGGAAAGCAATTACGCTTGTAACGCCGTTTGAAGATCGTTTTTTAAGTGAAATTGAAGACTATATTGGTTTTAAAATTCCAAATAAAGTAGTGCCAACTGAAGAAGATGCTTTAAAAAAGAAAGCAGCTTTTGAAGCGAAAATGGATATTGAACCAACCCTGAAAAAGGCGAAAAGTGAAAAGCTGAACGAGCAAATCATGAAGCTATATTTTAATGGTGGTAAGAAAAAGAAGCTAAGAGCTGTAGATTTCGTCGGGACGATTGCCAAAATCGATGGTGTAACAGTCGAGGATATAGGCATTATTACCATTACAGATGCTTTTACTTATGTAGAAATATTAAATGATAAAGGCCCGATTGTTTTAAAAAACATGAAGAAAACAACAATCAAAGGTAAGTTATTGAAAGTATATGAAGCCAATAAGTAGTAAGCGGTAAGCTTTGATAGAGTTGAGGGTCAAGTGGAAAAGGTGCTTGCCTTTATATTGAAGTTAGTATAAAAAAACAGCCAGTTCGCGGTATTTCACCGGGGACTGGCTGTTTTGAGTGCGCCGATGACATGCGTGCCTTTTGAGAGTGCGGCTTCAATGATCGTACGTGATGTATACCAGCTATCGCACAATAAATACGAGCTTATAGCCTTTTGTAGCTGCAATTGCTGCTAGACCAATGCCAGTATTGCCACTTGTTGTTTCGATTATTGTTTTATCCTTTGTCAATACACCACGAGCTTCAGCATCCTCGATCATCGCTTTTGCAACACGATCCTTTACACTGTTAGCAGGATTTAAATATTCTAGCTTTACGATAATTTCGGCTTCTAGCTGTTGCTCCTTTATATACTGACTTAACTTACTTGTTTGAATTGATGGAATCGTATCATGATAAATCCAGATAAGCAATAAAATGACTGATAGAAAGATTGAATCTAATGATAGAAAAAAATAATGGATCAATCTACAAATAAATTTTTCCTTGGAGCAATGGGAGAAATATGGATTATTATTGACAATGCGTCTATGCGAAAGCAAGTAGTCTGTAACACAAATTGCCATCTTCTCAGAAAGAAATTCCAGCATTATATTTAGATTTACTATTCCTATTTAATTCAAATGAACTAATAGAAGTCCTAAAGAAATCTTTAAAGTGCATAAATATATGTTAATTTGGAGGGATTTACTTTAAATTTGTTAATTAACGATATTTTGGAATAATATTTGTTAAAATATAACCCTTATATAAAAGTTGGTTAGAGTGGAAACTAGGTGACTACTTGAGATCAATGTTAAAAATGAGCTATTAAATTAGCTTGATGTTGTTTGGGAGATGAAAGTATGAAAGAAACAATTTCTTCAGTTTGTATAACAGCTGAAACAAAAATTAACATGATGAAGCAGAAGCCGGCTAATTATTTATTGTTAGCTATTTTTGGTGGACTTTTTATCGGGTTTGGAATTTTGCTCATCACTACTATTGGAGGCTTATTAAGCCCAACTGAAGTACCAAGTATGAAAATCTTACAAGGATTAGCATTTGGTGTGGCACTTAGTATGGTCATGATGGCTGGGGCCAATTTATTTACCGGTGATAATCTAGTGTTAACGGTTAGTACACTATCAAAAAAATCATCGCCATTAGAGATGTTGGGCATTTGGACGTTTAGTTACATAGGAAACTTCTTTGGGTCTCTTTTAGCAGCCGCATTATTTTTTTACTCGGGGCTAGCAGGTGGAGACATAGCAGCTTACATTGAAAAACTAGCTACAGCTAAGATGAGTGGTAGTTTCGTTGAACTTTTATGTCGAGGTATTTTATGTAATTTGCTTGTATGCTTGGCCGTATGGTGTACCTATAAATTGAAAACAGAGACTGGGAAATTAGTGATGATTTTCTGCTGTATTTTCCCTTTTGTCACAATTGGATTTGAGCACTGTATTGCAAATATGACATTGTTTTCCCTTGCTCTCTTCATACCTCATGGTGAACTAGTATCGTTTGGTGGAGCCGTTTCAAATTTATTACCTGTAACACTTGGTAATATTATTGGTGGAGCCGTTATTGGTTTTGTTTATTGGGTAAATGGCAGAGATTAATAAATCGCTGAATATTGCTAAAGTAGTCAGTTTAATTCCTTAATTGGAATTAATTAAAGCGCGCTATGGCAATTTGAGAAGTGATTGTAAAGACCTGTTTACACATACAGGAATATAATGCGATGCAATTATAGCAAGTGAAAGTAATGGATGAATACTTGACAAATTCTATCTCTTAATACTTTGACTTTAAGATAAATCGTAGTTAGAATGACAAGTAGAGTTGCTTATGTAACTCTACTTATTTGTGTTTATGAGATAATTGCTGTGAAATTAATAGATAATGTAATGAATATAAAAGAGCGGAGGAACTCAAAAATGGAACAAGAAGTCAACCAACATACGATTCTTCAAGCAATTTTAGAGCTTTCGAAGCAAATGCAAGATATGAAATCGGATCTTCAACAACAAATCGAAGCAGTTGAGAAGCGATTAGAAGAAAAAATCGAAGCAGTTGAGAAGAGATTAGAAGAAAAAATCGAAGCAGTTGAGAAAAGATTAGAAGGAAAAATCGAAGTAGTTGAAAAGAGATTAGAAGAAAACAACGAAGCATTGGAAAAAAGATTAGACAAAGTTGAACAAAATTTAAGTCGAAAAATTGATCTTGTAGATGCGAAATTTGATATTTTATCATCGGATTTAATAACGACAAAAGCTGAAGTATCGATGCTTAAACAAGCAAAATAGTATCAATTATGCCTCGGCAATTCCGTGACACACGCTACCGTATCCCTTAAGGTTACGGTATTTTTTTATGGTATAATAAAGGTCACAAAGGAGTGAAAGCATTGTTAAAAACAGAGGTATTTGAACAATTAAAAAAGGCAATGAAAGAAAAGGATGTATTAGCAAAAGGTGTATTATCGCTTTTGAAATCTGCTCTAGATTTAGCTGAAAAAGAAAAGGGAGAAGCTTTATCAGCTGAAGAGGAAATGGCTATTATAAATCGTGAAGTCAAGCAAACAAATCAGGCACTAGAGGGTGCTCAAAATGCAGGACGAGCTGACTTAATTGAAAAAGAGGAAGCGAAATTAGTTCTTCTAAAATCATTTTTACCAGAGCAATTAACTGAAGAAGAAATTGCAGAAAAACTTGTGGCAGCTGGCGTTGTAAAAGGGATGAACATGGGGGAAGCGATGAAAATTGCAAAACCTTTGTTAACTGGTCAGGCTGAAGGCGCTGTTATTTCAAAAGTTGCGAAGGGCCTAATTTAATGTTGGTAGAAACAACCTCCTACTCTTAAGTAGTAAGGGGTTGTTTTTTAAGCTACTTTATTTTTTGCTGTTGTTGCATTTCCCTGATTTGTATGGACCAAATGCAGAGAGAATTTCTTATACAGTTGATGGCGCAATGGCTATGGTTGAGCTTGTTTTATGAGACGACACATATAATCAGAATTGGAACGTGCCAGCTGTTCAGCCAATTGCAGGGGAAGAACTAGTGGGAATTTCACGTGAAATTACAGGCTACAAAAAGGGTGTTCGTACAGTTTCTAAAGGCATGATCCGACTAATTGGAATATTTACTTCTTCTATGAAAGAAGTAGTTGAAATCTTGTGTTTAATAGAAGAACCGGTCATTTTAAGTGGGAAAAAATTTGAAAAGGAAATAGGCGCTTTGCCGAGTACTTCATATAAAGTGGGTTAGAAGAAACGATTGCATGGATGAACAAGAGAGCACTAAAAAACATTTAACTTCTTTCAGCAAATGTTTTCTGTAGCGAAAGTGAAACGTCAGCTACAAATGTTTTTATAGCGAAAGTGAAACGTCAGCTACAAATGTTTTTTGTAGCGAAAGTAAAGCGACAGGTACAGAAGTCTCGCACCTCTATAGATGGTGAGATGAATGGCGGATTTAAGCTGCTTTTCAGCGGGTATCCAAACACCCGCTGAAATAGAGGAACTCAGTCTAAGACACGTTGCTGCCGCTACGTTAGCACTACGCTTTCGCACAAAAAAGACCTGCCGTTGTCGCTACGCTTTCGCGCAAAAAACATCTGCCGCTGCCGCTACGCTTTCGCGCAAAAAAGACCTGCCGCTGTCGCTACGCTTTCGTGCAAAAAACATCTGCAGGCCTAACCACAAAGCCGATTCCAGACGCAATTATGCCGAGGCATAATTGATGGGTCAATGAAAAAATCCGCATAAACTTCTGTTGATAAAAACTTACCTACAGAAAGTATAGCGGATTTTTTTATTAGTTCCTTATAGCTGGAATTTTTGTATGATATTACGAAGTTGCTGTGCCATCTCAGCTAAATTATTTGAAGACGCAGTAATTTCCTCAATACTAGCTGATTGTTCTTCAGAAGCAGCAGCCACATTTTGAATGTTTCCAGATGATTGAACGGCTATTACACCAACTGTCTCTACAGAAATGGCAATGCTGCTAACCCCATCGTTAATATTTGAAATGATATTATTGACATAATCCATTTCTTGAGTTAGTGAAGTAACATGCGAATATATATCTTTAAAAGCTTCACCTGATTCATTAAAGGTAGTAGAGCTTTCTGCAAGATTACTACTACTAATTTCCATAGATTTTACAGCTTGCACAGACTCTTCTTTAATAGTTTCAATACGTGTTCGAATACTATTCGTCGCTGCTAAAGATTGGTCTGCAAGTTTACGCACTTCTTCAGCTACAACTGCAAAGCCTTTACCATGCTCACCAGCACGTGCTGCTTCAATAGATGCATTTAAAGCGAGTAAATTTGTTTGATCCGTAATCTCATTAATTAAGGTTACAATGTCGCCGATCTCATTTGAGTATGTGCTTAAACGTTTCACAACTTCCGAAGTCTCTTGAATAGCATTAGATGTTATGGCCATCTTTTCTGTAGCACTTTGAATTGTTGTATTGCCTTTTTCTGAAATAGAAGATGCACTAGATGCTTTAGCAGTGACATCATTAACGCTCGATACAACTTCTGACATTTTTGTGGAGATTGTCGTAATATGATTTTCTACTTCTTCAATAGAGGAAGTTTGTTTTTCTGATCCTGAAGCTACTTCTTGCATTGAAGATGTAATTTGTTGAATAGATGCACTTGTTTGCTCAGAGCCTGCCGATAACTCTTCAGACATAGCAGCTACTTGCTCAGCATTCTCAGCAATTTGCTGAATAAGAGAGCGTAAATCTGCTGTCATATTTTCAATGCCTGAAGAGAGCTGTGCAATTTCATTAGAACCCTTTATTTGAAGTGGTTCAACAGCTAATTCTCCTTGTGCCACCTTACCAACATAGCTAGTCATATTTTTAATCGGTTTTATAATGCCTTTGCTAATGATATAAGCCACAATAATACCGAAAATCAAAAACATCACGGTCATGATAATACAAATCCAAAGAGTCTCTGTTTGAAGTTTAGAAATGAAGGAAGCGTCCATATCTAAACCAAAAAGAATATCAGTATCTTTAAATGGTATAAAAATCGATTTATGAATACCGTATTCATCTTTATAAATATCACTAGATTGAATGGTTCCAGTATTTAGCGCTTCATGCATGTCCTGACTAAAAACATAGTCCTCTTGATACTCGACTTTATTACTTAATGCCACAATATGTTCTTTGCCATTTGCACGTGAAAGAACGTAAGCATTTTCAATGTCATACTCTTTAAGTGTATCATTTAATTCATTTAATATTTCATCATATTTATCCTTATCGCCATCATCTGCAGCTTTGACGTCATTTTTGTCTATATCATTAAAAATTGTATGAGATATAACCTCTAATGATGACTCAAATTGTGTAATAACATTATTATCGATAATCCGATAAGATGTAACAAATAATACGATACTAAATATTACTGAAATAATAGCAATTGGAATAGTAAAACTCGCAATATATTTATAGAGTAAAGAGCTCTTAAATTTTTTGACTATACTCAACTTTAGCAGCCTCCAATACTTTTACCTTTTGTTGTAAGAAATGAACCATATCACTAATATGTTCTGTCTCTGTATAAGGAGAAATTGAGAAGAATTTTGCAGCTGCGACTGGAATTTGTTGTGTTGTATCGCTAGTGCTGACAGTGCAAACACGTGTCGTATCACCGAAAAATACTTCATCTCGACCTTCTCCTATAATTTCAAATAAAGAAGCGTTAAGGCCATTAATATATTCAATCTGATCTTGTGTATAGCTACCTGACTGTTCAGATTTCCAATTAAAGCCTTCAGGATACAAACGAAAGGCTGTAACTGGTCCAATATTAGACTCATTGACTACTTGAAGCATTGGAGTCTTCTCAGCTAACTGCGCACGGAACGCTAAATTTACACGCACATAATTTGCTAATATTTGTTGGTAGCCTTCTTTACCAAACGCCTGTAATGCAGCATAAATAGCAATTGAACTACCCATACGAGAGCACTCTAATGTATAGCCTGTATGATAAGAACCATAGCCTCGATTGCCAACATAAGGTGTGTCGAAGTCCTCAATGTCTAATAACTGTAGGTGTTTTCCTTCTTTTATTAGGAATAAGCTTGTTAAATACGGTGTTTGACCAAGCTTTTGGAAGTCGAAGCAAAGGCTATCTGCAATAGGTAGATATTGCATACGTTCTTTAATTTGTTCTAGTGCTTGTAAAACATCATTCTCTAACTGAAGTGGATTTACCTTAAAATCATAATCGTTGAAAAATGCGTAAAAACCACCTAACGCTGAATCAGCGTGAATATGTATAGGTTTTAAGGAATGTTTTTGTTCAAGGTCAGTTGTAACTTTTTTAATTGCTTGTACATCATCAATGGCAAATTGATCTGTAGCGCCTGTAGTAGCAACTACATACACTGGAATACCACCATTTTCAATAACCTCAGTCATACGCATACGTAAATCATCAATATCCATTGAATGGTCTTCGCCAGCTTTAATACGAATTAAATGCTTGCTACCGATGCCGACTGCTTCAATTGATTTTAATAAGCTATAATGAGCATTTTCTGAAGCGAAGCAATATAAATTATTTGGTACGCCATCTTCTTTTGCATTAGGGAATTGTTTAGCGATCGCAAGACGAAGCCCACTGAAAACAGCCCCTTGTCCACCCCAAGTTGTGTAACCAAAGCTTTGAGTATAGTCGTAGCCAACTAACTTCGACATCATTGCTACTACCTTTACCTCACATTCTGCGGCAGCTGGTCCGTATACATCCCATAGATTGTTACCATTAAGCAGAGCATTCGTAAATTGACCTAATATACCAGGAATGCTAGCCATTGGTAAAACATTTGTTACAAAGTTGCGTGTATGGTAAGGATGTCCTTGCATCAATTGTGTTAATTCATTCACAACTTGATCAAGTCCGACACCTGAAGTTGGTACTTGATTTTCTTGCATTAACTCTTTATAGAAATTGTCAGAGCGTTCTTCCATCGGTCCAAGAGTTGTTGTTTGTGGGTTTTTTAAATCATCTAATGATGAAACGATTTTCTCCAATAGGGATAAAAAATTCTCTCTTTGTTCGATATTTCCATCTTCACTTTGGAATAATTGCTGGATTTCTTTCATATTCATCATCCTTTTTAGTTCATTTTTCCTCTATTTTTTATTTCATAAAAATAGGTCGTTTTACTAAAATAATAATAACATATTATAACAAAAAATGAATTTATATTTTACCAGAAAATGAATTCCGATATTTCTGAATAGTCAAACTTATTTTGAGGTAAACTGAATTAGAAGGAATATTGTAGTAGATTATTTTTGTGAGTGTTGATTTTAAAGGATTTTCGAGACTCTTTTTTTATGAATTATTGCACAGTTTGTGACAGAGGAGTGCTATGAGGAGGTGAAAATTTTTATGGGAATACTATACGATTATAATTTTTATTTAATTAAAAAGTGCGAATTATCTAATTCTTTGAGACTGTTAATAGGGGGATATATATAAATTATTGATCTACGTTTAGCATAAGAATCTGCATAAATTTTTTGTGTTACTGATGCATGGCGTAAAGAGAATGGCAAATGTTGGGTTGATATCATTTCGTTTTTAATTACTATATCCTGAAAATTAGTCGATTGTTTTCTTTGTAATTTCTTAAGTTCTTCAAAAGTGACGAATGTATAACCTTCTGCAATAAGTGTCTTTAAGATTCCTTCAATCGTTTGTAATTCACTTCCAGTATCATCATACATAGGATGCATTAAGATAATAGAGCCTGGTTGTATATTTTCTTTAACATAATTAATTTTTTCCTTGACCGATGAGTAATACGTATCAGGCTCCAAATTCCACGTAATGTATCGCGATTATTTTTACTTAACTAATAAGGTAAACCAATTAGTTTTTTTCCATATGGCGGTCGAACAGGGGGAGTTTCTATATTGCCGATACTACTAATTAGCTCATCGGTTTTCTCGATTTCATTTTTGTAAAAAGTAGGGCTTTTAAATATCATTCGCCTATGTGAATACGTATGATTTCCAATTTGGTGACCTGCCTGGACAATTTTTTTAGCTTCCTCTGGATTTTCCTCAATTTCCTTCCCAATTAGAAAAAAGGTTGCTTTCGTGTTGTAGTCGTCTAATAAGGATAAAATGGCACTGACATTTTTAGTGGGGCCATCATCAAATGTTAATGCTACAACCTTCTGGTGTGTTTCGACATGTGAAGTAATACTGCCAAACAGTTGGTGGGATCTGGCATTCATGAACGTATATGTACCAAACCCTAAAGCAACAATGAATAATAGGCCAAATCCTAAATAAGTAATTTTCTTTTTTAACATAAACACTCCTAACAATTCCGATAATTTTTTCGATGATAAACCATACTAATTGGGAGGTGAAAAAATGTATAAATTGCTATCGCATAATGATTTAGATGGAATTGGTTGCGGAATTTTAGCCAAACTTGCCTTTCAAGGTCAAGTGAAGGTAAGGTACAATTCGATTTCATCGCTGGATCGAGAAATTGAGTATTTTTTAGACACTAACGAACAAGGTACATTTTTATTTATTACAGACTTATCGCCAAACGAGGAAAATGAAAAGAGATTAAATGATTATTATACCGCAACTGGAAATGTTCAACTTCTTGATCATCATAAAACAGCCTATCATTTGAACGATTATGAATGGGGTAAAGTTTTAATAGAAGATGAAAATGGATATTTGACATCAGCAACGTCCTTATTTTATCAGTATCTTGTTTCACATGGATTTTTAGAACAAACAAATTCCGTC
This sequence comes from Lysinibacillus sp. NPDC056232, assembly GCF_042267565.1. Lineage (NCBI taxonomy): Bacteria > Bacillati > Bacillota > Bacilli > Caryophanales > Bacillaceae > Lysinibacillus > Lysinibacillus sp. NPDC056232. Next base: position 14,312 of record NZ_JBHJTF010000034.1, read on the forward strand.
ACAGAATTTGTAGAATTAGTGAGACAGTACGATACATGGGAATGGGAAAAGAATGATAATCAACAAGCACGTCGGCTAAACACTCTCTTTTTTTTAGTTTCAATTGATGAATTTGAAGAAAAAATGCTTGAACGTTTAAAGACAAGCGAACACTTTGACTTTGATGAATTTGAAAAGAAAATTTTGAGTATGGAAGAAGAGAAAATAGAACGGTACATCCGCCGAAAAAAACGGGAGCTAGTACAAACATCAATAGGAGAATACTTTACAGGTATAGTGTATGCAGAATCTTATCATTCAGAGCTTGGTAATGAATTGGGGAAAGAAAATGTACACCTTGATTTTATAGCTATATTAAATATGGGTGGCAAAAGAATTTCTTTTCGTACGATTCATGATCACATAGATGTTTCGGCTATTGCAGCAGAATTCGGAGGGGGAGGGCATCAAAAAGCAGCTGGTTGCTCTTTAACAGATGAAGCTTATGAGCAGTATGTGACCCAAACATTTCATATAGCTCCAATACCAGAGGACGCAAAACGAAATCGCTATAATTTTAGGTTTTCTTCTTTTGGGACAATGTATAAAAACCTTAAGGAAGAAATATTCCTTCTATATTCTATAAGTGATTTTGATTGGATCATTGAAAAAAATAAACTTCCGTTAGATCAAATCTTTACAAGTTTTTATGAAGCGGAATGGTTTTTAAAAAGAAATTATCAATCATGGTTAGTGAAAGATGAGTTGTTTGTAGATTATTTAATGGAAGTGGCTAAAAAGGCTCGTCATCAAGAGTAAGGGGTTATAGCTCTTCGGCAAAAAGAGGGGTTGATTTCCGTTCCGACTGGGTGCTTTCCTGGGGGCGTCCGATGAGCAGCTTCGCTTCGCTGCAGGATCTCATCTGTGACGCTGATCCCCAAGGAGTCACCCAGTCTCCACTCCAATCAACCACTTCACATAGCATATATCTTCAGGCATGAGAAATCACTAATTTAATGCGCTGCAACAATCACAAGTATTATCTTGACCATTTTGTTCTTCAAGTTTTGCAACAACATTAAAGGAATATAAATTATTCCTTTAGATACATAGTGAAATCAGCCAAACCTAGACATCGTTAGAGGTTATATAATGTTCAACTAAAAACTACAATAAATAAAAAGGATTTGTGCAGACATACTTTCTTAAAATGAGGTGTACATGATGTCCGATATGCTTCTAGTTGAGAATCAGCAAAAGGGAAATCGAGGACGCAAAATATGGTTTGTTGTAGTATTGCTTTTATTGGTAGCTACTTGTGTCATTGTTTATTATTTTTTGTTTAATAAAGATTCGAATTTTGAAACCTACAAAACAGTTGTCGGTAAAACTACTGAAAATAGTCTCGGACGTTTAACGTTAAATGAAATAATAATTGACGATAACCAAATATTATTGAATGCTACCTTTAAGCCAGGAAAGGACATAAATTTCGACCATCAAATTTTTTTCTTTCCACAGGTTTTTGTGAATGGAAATGAGTTCACGGTTAGAAATGGAGGACAGACAATCAAACAATCTGATAAAACCTATACAATTTATAGTAGTGTGAAATTAAGTGAACTACCAGCGGATAAAACATTGAATTTAGATATACGTTATAACGACTGGAACGGGGAAAAAAAGATTGACGAGCCATGGGAATTTCAAGTAGAAGCTTCACAAAAGCAATTACAAGATGATAGAAAGGTTTTCCCTGTTGAGAAAAAAGTACAGCTGTTAGATGGTCAGGAAATAACAATAGAAAAGGTTGTTTCTACACCAATATCAACAACGATTTACTTTTATTCAGAGAAAAGTTTATTAAATGAGGCGATACATTTTAAAATTCAATCAGCAACAGGGGAATCATGGCCATTTAACGTAGCATATCCTTTGAATGAAGAGTATACGAAGTGGGGTGTCCGCCTCGATGCATTATATTTAACGGGGAAGAGCTATGAGCTCATTCCGATAGCTGCTAATGGAAGTGAGCTTGGTTCTGCTATTAAAATTGGAGATAAATAAAGAAACCTGATTTTTATAGTAAAAACTTTACAATATCTTAAACCAAAAGGATGATTCCCCCATGTAATATGAGTATATATGGAATGGAAAGTAGTTGAAGATATTGCGAAGGTTATGTGAGATTTTTCTAGTTTCGCTTAAATTAGGTTGTACATCTTTTGGGGGTCCAACGGCACATTTAGGGTATTTTCAAAATGAATATGTTCAAAAGCGAAAATGGTTATCTGATCATGACTACAGTCAGCTTGTTGCGCTCAGTCAATTTTTACCTGGGCCAGCATCGAGCCAGGTAGGGATGGGTATTGGCTTATTAAGAGGCGGTTTGTTGGGGAGTATTGTGTCATTTCTTGGTTTTACATTTCCGTCAGTTTTGCTACTTATGGCATTTGCGTATTTTTCTGCATATACAGAGATGCGTATGGGCTGGATTCATGGCTTAAAATTGGTGGCTGTTGCGATTGTTGCGCAAGCTATTTTTGATATGTCAAAAAAATTAATCCCTAGTATTCGCCATTTTATCATCGCTTTATTGGCCCTTATAGTAGTGCTTTTATGGGTCCATCCACTTGCTCAGGTAACTACTATTATTGTTGCTTCTTCTATAGGTTATCTCTTATTAAAGATGACTAATCAAAGAGATGACCCAAAAGAAACGTTGGTCCCTATTTCAAAAATGACTGGTGCATGTTTTTTAGCGCTGTTTGTTATACTGCTTGTTGGTTTACCAATTGTTAGCCCACTTTTTCAATATGAGTGGTTTACGATGATTGAAAAGTTTTATCTATCAGGTGCATTAGTGTTTGGTGGAGGCCATGTCGTATTGCCTTTACTAGAAGCACAATTTGTCCAAAGTGGGTTAATGAGTTCTTCTGAATTTTTAGCAGGATACGGAATGACGCAGGCAGTCCCTGGTCCATTATTTACGTTTGCTTCCTATATAGGTATGGTCATTGCTGGAGTGCCTGGGGCTATTATAGCGACGATAGCGATTTTTTTACCGGCATTTTTGCTTATAGTAGGGGCAATGCCTTTTTGGCTAGCTCTTAATCGTTTTGCTGGATTAAGAGGGGCGATGGCTGGTGCAAATGCAGCAGTTGTTGGAATGTTAGCTGCAGCTTTTATTCATCCAATTGTTACACAGACAATTCAAAATGGACTAGACATCGTAATCGCAGCCCTTTTTTTATGGTGCTTGATGCGTTGGAAAATTCAACCTTATTTACTCGTGCTAACTGGCATTTGTGTAGGAATGGTATGTTATTAAGTACACACACAAAAATCAAAACCGCGTATTGTGGTTTTGATTTTTTTGTGAATTGAATTATATAAACTCTTCTTTCTGAATAGCTAGTTTCTTCATATGATATTGTAGAGATTGACGAGAAATATTTAATTGTTTAGCAGCGGCTGAAATATTTCCGCCACAATGCTTTAAAACTTTGCGGATGTATTGCTCCTCATTTGTATGCATAAGGGCTTTTAGTGGACGTTTATTAGATGGGACGGCTTTCATTGATAGTTTATTTTTTAAATAGCGTGGTAGCATATCTTCTGTAATCCAACTTTCTGAGCTTACTTGAATTACAAGGTTTTCAATCAAATGTTCTAATTCACGAACATTACCAGGCCAATCATAATCTAAAAGTAGCTGGTAGAGCTCAGGTTTTATTGTAATATCTGCTTTCGTGTACTTAAGAACATTTTTATGTAAAAAATGTTGGATAAAGAAAAGTATATCATTTGGTCTTTCACGTAAAGGAGGGATGTATATACTCGAATGTGCGATACGATAAAATAAATCAAGACGCATTCGGCCACCAGCTGTCAGTAGCTCAGGATCTTCGTTGGAAGCACTAATGACTGTACACTCGATAGGAATGAGTGTATTACTCCCTACACGTCTAACAGCTCGTTCTTGTAAAACCCGCATCAATTTAGGTTGAAGTTCTATTGGTAAAGAGTTGATTTCATCAAGAAAAAGTGTGCCATCTTTCGCATATTCAAAAAGCCCTTCTTGATTTGTAGCCCCAGTGAATGCCCCTTTTACAGAGCCAAATAGTGTACTTTCTAGCAGTGTGGATGGGATAGCGGCACAGTTTATTGCTACAAAGGGCTTTGCCACTCGGGGGCTTAAATTATGCATACTCTGTGCAAATAATTCTTTACCTGTACCTGTTTCACCAATAATAAGTGTATCAGTATTATAGCTCGCAATATTTTTAGCCTCAGCAATAGTTTGTAGGAGCTCTGGACTGTTCCCTTTTAAATCTTGAAATGTATAAATTGTGCCATTATTTCTTTTTACAACTTCTGGTACTTCCATAGACTCAAGTTTTGAATCCATCGTTTGACGCAACTGATTACGTAGGCTTGTTTCGGTATGTGTAATAGAAAATACACCTATTGTTTTATTATCCTTTTGAATAGGGAAAGAGCTATAGCCAACAAATTTCGGCTCATTTTCTGAATAGGCATGGGCTCGATATTTCGTATAGATTGGCTTAGCTGTTTTTAAAATATGATTGTGCTCCGATAAGCGACGATCTTGATAGTTGTAAGCATTCCAAAGTTTCTTTCCAATCATGTCTTCCTTGTTATGTTCCTCCATCTTAGCAAGTGCCTCATTGTAATAAACAATATCCCCATATTCGTTACTGACAATAATCCCTTCATCTAAATGTTCTATAATTTCTTCTAATACAAAAACTTTATTTTGTAATGAGTGCTGAAAATCAACTAAATTTTCCACTAAAACAAAATAATATTGTTCTGTAAAATAGAAGGGTTCAATAGTAAAAGATAAATGCTGCTCCTGAGTTAATAGCTGTTGTGGGTGATGAAATAACGTGACGTCTATGTCAGCGATTGTATCTATAGGCATATTCTTTTTTAAATCTAACGAAATACTATCGTTGAGATGCCACCAAATCACTTGAAATGAACTATCTAATGTAATGATATTAGTTCCCAATATAGTTGCAAAGCGTCTTAATTCCTCGTTCACACAAAAAACCTTCTTTCACATTATTTTGCATGCAAAAAATTTCTGCTTTTGTCATAAATCGTACCATATATGTTTACCGAATAGTATGAATATACAGAAAAAACGGTTGGTGCAAAATTTATCTGCGCATTTTAAGATTTTTAACGTCTCTCTCTATTTTCGGAATTCATTTCATAAACACTATCCTTATCGCTTTTCATAAGAATATTTATAGGATTTTTAAAAGTTGGCATGCTATTTGCATTATTAAAGGATAGATATAAAAAGGAGGAATTGTAAATGACAAAACCAGAAATCTTATATTCAGTAAAAGCTCAACGAGGAAGCACATTGCGATGTAAAGGATGGCGCCAAGAAGTAATTTTACGCATGCTAGAAAATAATATGGAAAATGCTGAAAAGCCAGAAGAGCTAGTGATTTACGGTGGGATTGGTAAAGCCGCTCGTAACTGGGAGTCATATCATGCGATTGTAGATTCCTTGAAAGATTTAGAAGATGATGAAACACTAGTTGTGCAGTCAGGGATGCCTGTGGCTGTCTTTAAAACACATAAATACGCACCAACTGTTGTCATGGCAACAACAAATATTATGAAGGCAGATTGGCCAACATTTTACGACTTACAAGAGAAAAATTTAACGATGTATGCCAATTATACAGCTGCACCTTGGGAATATATCGGCACGCAAGGAGTTATTCAAGGAACATTTGAAACATTATCTGCCATAGCTAGATTGCATTACAATGATTCACTTGTCGGAAAAATTCTATTAACGGCTGGTGCCGGAGGGATGGGTGGCAACCAAACACGTGCAATGACAATGCATGGTGGTGTTGCAATTTTATGTGACTCCAATATTGAAATTATTAATCGACGAATTGAAAAGGGCTTTATCGATGTAGTTGTAGATTCTTTAGAGGAGGCAATCGCGCTTGCTAAAGAAAAAGCGGCGGCAGGTGAAGCACTTGGTATTGCTGTAGTTGGAAATGCAGCTGATGTATTTGAGAAAGCCTTAGAAATTGGATTTTTACCAGATATCGCGACATCAATGACACCTGCACATGACCCGATCGCCTATCTACCGGCAGGCTATACGGTTAAAGAAGCTGAGGAGTTACGTGATCGAGATCGTCTTGAATACTTAGAAAAAGCGCGACAAACAATGATTCGCGAGCTAAAAGCATTAATAGCTCTCCTCGATAAAGGGGTGCATTCATTTGAATATGGCACAAGTATTCGGAAAGAATGTATTGACGCTGGGTTTGACGAAAAAGAGGCGAAGCGCTTACCAGGATTTGTAGCAGAATATATACGTCCGTTATTCTGCGAAGGGCGTGGACCGTTCCGTTGGATTTGTATGTCGGGAGATTCGGAAGATTTACGTAAAATTGACGATATGATTTTAGAAAAATTTAGTGATGATTTACTAGTTACACGCTGGATTAAACTAGCGAAAGAGCATATCCCAATTGAAGCTTTGCCTGCCCGGATTTGTTATATGGGCTTCGGACAACGTAAAAAGTTTGCATTAGAAGTCAATGATATGATTCGTCGAGGAGAACTTAGTGGGCCAGTTGCGTTCTCTCGCGATAATTTGGACTCAGGTTCTATCGTTAATCCAACATTTGAATCTGAAAATATGAAGGATGGTGGGGATTTAATTTCTGACTGGCCTGTATTAAATGGCTTACTCAATGCAGTTGGAATGTGTGATTTAATTGCACTGCAAGCTAACTATTCAATGGGGGAGGCCGTTCATACAGGTGTAACGATGATTGCAGATGGAACAGAGGAATCTGATATGCGCCTGGAAGTGGCAATGACGGTGGACTCTGGTATTGGTGTTGTGCGTCATGCACAAGCAGGCTATGAGACTGCCAAAGATGTAGCGAATGGCAAAGGGGAATTAACAGATGAAAGCATTAAAATCCCACTATGGTGGGAACCAACAGCAACCTTTGGCCCTAAAGATTTAGTCAAAGAACAAGTGTAAAGAAGTTAAAGCCCCCGGCGGATGTCACGGAATTCGGAAAGGAGTTCTTTGTGCAAACACAAAGCCGAATCCGGACGCAATTATGCCGAGGCATAATTGATCAGAGGCCAGTGCAATCAGTAAAAACAGTACCTGGTCTCTTTTCCTATAAAGAAGGAGGAATGTCATGAAAAAAGCTGATACGACGCATTTGGATTTTGACAATGTTTTAGAAAAAACACCTCATATTTATCCGAAATCGGCGGTCTACAAATTTTTTGGCTTTAGCTTATTTGGCATTTTTATGTTCTTTATCTCTATTACGTTAAATGGAAAAAAGACAATACCGCTTGACCATTTAGTGACGTTTATCCGTACACAGTTTTCATCAGTGATTGTCTATTACATTTTGATAATCGTCATTGCGGGAGCTATTTATCCTATTTATCAAAAAACCTGGAATAAATCGATAGTAGAGATGGTTATTTCAACATTGAAAATAATTGGTGCTATTGCTTCTGTGCTTGTCGTTTTTAATATTGGTCCGAGCTGGTTATTGGCTGAAGATATGGGACCATATTGGTATAAGTCACTCCTTACTCCAATTGGCGTTTTGGTTCCGATAGGCGCAATTTTTTTAGCGATGCTTGTCGGTTATGGCTTACTAGAATTTGTAGGAATTTTAGTGCAACCTATTATGCGCCCAATTTGGAAAACACCTGGTAGATCTGCCATTGACGCTGTAGCTTCCTTTGTCGGTAGTTATTCAATTGGGTTATTAATTACAAATCGTATTTATAAGGAGGGGAAGTACACCACAAAAGAGGCCGTCATTATTGCTACAGGGTTTTCCACTGTTTCTGTAACATTTATGATTGTTGTAGCAAAAACTTTAAACTTGATGGATATTTGGAATCTTTATTTTTGGATTACTTTTATAGTGACATTTTTAGTAACAGCGATTAGTGTGCGCATTTGGCCAATTCGCAATATAAGTAATGAATACTACAACAATATGGAAGGCGATAAGGAGAAAATCGTAAAAGAAAATCGTTTACAGCATGCATGGAAGGAAGCGATGCAGACCGCAGAGAAAGCTCCGAACCTGTGGCAAAGTATAAAAGAGAATGTTAAAGATGGCTTAGTGATGGCCATGGGGATATTGCCGACGATTATGTCGATTGGTCTTATTGGTTTATGGCTTGTCAATCACACACCTATTTTTGATTATGCAGCTTATTTGTTTGTACCTTTAACGTATCTATTACAAATGGCTGAGCCGTTAATCGTTGCAAAGGCAGCAGTTGTCAATTTAATAGATATGTTTTTACCATCACTCGTAGCGGTTGAGAGCACTGTCGAAACACGTTTTATTGTCGGTACTTTATCTATTTCTGCTATTCTTTTTTTCTCTGCACTTATTCCTTGTATTTTATCAACGGAAATTCCAATTTCTTTAGGAAAAATGATTGGAATATGGTTTGTGCGTAGCGTCTTAACCTTAATTATCGTTACACCAATCGCCTATTTATTATTGTAAAGGAGTGATTATGTGCTAAAAAGACCGGACTATATTATTAAAAATGCAGCACAAATTTTGCCTTGTACAGGTGATCAGATGCAGGATTTTCAAGTTTTGACTGATACAGCAATCGTTATTGAGGGTGAACGAATAATTGATATTTGTTCGGATAAGGAACTAAAGCAACGTTATGTAATGGACGGTACAAACATTATTGATGTAGAAGGTAAAGTTGTTGCTCCAGGTTATATCGATGCTCACACGCACTTGGTTTTTTATGGCAGTAGGGTCGAGGAGTATGCTGCTAAATTATCTGGCAACGTTGAGGAAAATCTAAAAAATCTAGCGATGACAGTAGGGCCGAATCGTACGATTGAGCTTACACGAGATACTGCTGAGGGTGTGCTTTTTGAGCAATCAAAAAAACGTATTATGACAATGCTTAAACATGGCACAACTACAGTTGAGAGTAAAAGTGGTTATGGACTAACACCTGAAAGTGAATTAAAGATTTTACGCATAGGCCGGCAATTACACGAGAATACCCCTCTTGATGTTGTGAATACATTTTTAGGGGCACATGGTATTCCGGATCATTTAACGAAGAAACAATATGTCAATGAGATTATTGAAGTCATGATTCCACAAGTAGCACAAAACAACTTAGCGGAATTCTGTGATGTTTGGTGTGATGAAGGCTATTTCACTGAGCAAGAATCCGAGCGCATCTTACAAGCTGGATTAGCGTACGGATTATTACCTAAAATTCATGCTGATGCCTATTCGTATATTGGAGGTTCAGATTTAGCAGCGCGAATGAAGATGGTTTCGATTGATCATTTGAACTATACACCAGAATCATTAATGACACAATTAGCGGAAGCGGGTGTCATCGGTGTAGTGATGCCGGCTTTAGATTTTGCTGTTGCCCATAAGCGCCCCTTTGCTGCCCGTAAAATGCTAGATAGCGGTATGCAAATAGCTTTAGCGACAGACATGTGTCCAGCTTGCTATACAAGTTCTATGTCCTTCGTCATCAATTTAGCTTGCCGACTTTATCAATTTACGGTAGAGGAAGCGATTAAAGCTGCGACAAAAGTAGCGGCTAGGGCATTGAATTTAACAGATCGCGGTACGTTAGAAATCGGCAAAATTGCAGATATTCAAATATGGGATGTACCAACCTATAAGCATGTAGCATATGAGCTTGGAACGAATATTGTAGAAACGGTTATCAAACGCGGTCGTGTCGTGATAAATGAAGGTACTTGGTCAAAGGAGAACACATTCATTTAGAAGGGAGAGGTAAGATTGAACGTTAACTTTACGTCAAGGGCAGCAGAAAAAGTGAATGAGGAAAGATTAGTTAAGTTATTTTTAGAAATGGCAAGAATAAATGGTCCGAGTAGCAAGGAAAGTCTAGTTGCAGCATTTTTAAAGGATGAATTAACGAAGTTAGATTTTCAATTAACGTTTGATGAAGCACATAAAAATTTCAATGGAGAAGTAGGGAATTTAATAGCCTGGCATAAAGGAACGGATGACACCATTCCACCTCTATTCTTTTCTACTCATATGGATACAGTATTACCGACGGAGGATCTCAAGCCAATTATAAAGGATGGGGTCATTTACTCAGATGGTACTACGATTTTAGGGGCTGATGATCGTGCAGCACTTGCCTCCTATATCGAGGCGATGGGTGCCATCATTGAAAGTGGTATTCCACATGGACCGATTGAATTGATATTAACAGTAAATGAGCAAGCAGGCCTAGTTGGTGCAAAATATATGGATTATCAAAAAATAAAAAGTAAAAAGGGTTATATTTTTGATAGTAGTGGCGATGTAGGGCAAATTATTTTGCAAGGTCCATATAGTAGCAGAATTTGGTTCACGATTAATGGAAACGCAGCACATATTGCGTTAAATGCTGAAGAGGGAAGAAATGCTTTTCTCATTGCTGCTAATGGGCTGTTAAATATGAAATTAGGTGAGATTGATAGTGAAACACTAGCGAATATAGGCATTATTCATGGTGGAGAGCTGACATCGATTATACCAGGCTCAGTTACACTTGGAGGAGAGGTAAGAAGTTTTTCTAAAGAGAAATTAGAAGCTCAATTGAAACATATGCAGGAGACGATGGAGGTAGCCGCTAAGAAATACCAAGGTACTGTAGAAGTGAAAATTGACGAGAAATATCTAGGATTCAATATTTCTGAGGAAGATGAACTTGTTCAAACAGTATCTGAAGCGGCAGATAACATTCAAGTATCCTCCTATTTAACAAAAACATTAGGTGGAGCAGATACGAATGTTCTAAATGAAAATGGATTGACTTGTATTACACTCGGGAATGGATTTCAGAATATTCACTCTTTTAGAGAGAGTATTAGTATTGAAAACTTAGTGAACACAGGTAGATTAACAGCTGCGCTAATTGAACAGTGGTATGAGCAGCATAAATCACAAATAGAGGAGGAATAGAAATGTCAACTATATTAAACATTACGAAAGAATTAGAGAAAATGGTTCCGCAAGTACAACAGTGGAGAAGATATTTACATGAAAATCCTGAATTGTCGTATAAGGAATACTCTACGTCCGATTATGTCTATAGCCAGTTAATGTCTTTTGGAAATTTAGAGGTCACTAGACCAACAAAGACGAGCGTTTTAGCTATTTTAAAAGGAGATTTACCAGGAAAGTGCTTAGCTTTAAGAGCAGATATGGATGCTTTACCTATTCAGGAAGAAACAAACTTGCCTTTCGCTTCTAAAGTGCCAGGTGTGATGCATGCATGCGGTCATGATGGGCATACAGCTATGTTACTAGGGGCAGCAAAGATTTTATCTACTTTGAAACCTGCAATAAAAGGAGAAATTCGCTTTATTTTTCAGCATGCAGAGGAGGTATTTCCAGGTGGAGCCAAAGAAATGGTGGCAGCTGGGGTTATAGAAGGTGTCGATCAAATCGTAGGATTACATTTATTCTCCATGCTTCCTACAGGGAAAATAGGTATTTGTTCAGGTCCTATTACAGCAAACTCTGATACGTTCGACCTTGAAATTATCGGAAAGGGTGGGCATTCTTCTCAACCGCAGGATTCTATTAATCCTATTTTAATAGGTGCGCAAATTACTAATCTATTGCATCAAATTGTACCACAGAAGGTTGACGCGAAAGAGCGTGCTGTCATAGCTGTAACAGAGTTTAGCGCGGGGAGTGCTAAAAATATTATTCCAGATCGTTCGTTTTTAGGAGGCAGTGTAAGAACCTTTTCACAAGAAGTGCGTGAGTTGATTGCGAAAGAAATTGAAACTCAAGTAAAGCATTTCACTGCAGTACATGGCGCTGATTATAAATATGAGTATCACTATGGTTATTCTTCTGTCGTAAACGATGAGAAACTGACTTCATTAATTGAAAATATTATTAGAGAAAGTCTAGGTCCAGAATATATTTTACACATTGATCCAATTATGGGTGGAGAAGATTTTTCGGCGTTTTTGACGAAAGTTCCTGGCGTATTCATAGGGATCGGTGCAGCCTTTGAGGATGAATCATTAAATTATCCGCATCATCACCCTAAATTTGGAATCCAAGAAGACTCATTAGAAGTTGGATTGAAAATATTAGTTCATACAGCTTTAACACTCAACTCTTAAGGGGGAGATAAAATGCTTCAAGAACCAGTAATTGCAACAATGATCATTCTAGGATTAATCGCTTTGGGAGAAATTATCTCGGTTATTAGTAATGCAAGAGTACCAATGCTTTTTGTAGCAATGATGGGTTACTTAGTCTTGTTATGGCTAGGGATTTTTCCGAGAGATTTACTTGCTAACTCTACATTTTTAACAGTAGGAGCAGTATTAGGAACAGCACCAATCTTAGTTCACATGGGAACATTAATACCGTTAAAAATGATCCGTTCGCAATGGAGAGCTGTCATTATTGCGATAATCGGCATGTCATTTGCCTCACTCTTTATTTTAACAATTGTTACTTTCCTTTTTGACTATAAAACAGCTGTTGCTGGAACTGGCCCTTTAAATGGCGGAATTATTGCTGTTTTAATTACTTCAGAAGGATTAAAAGAGTTGGGGTTCGCCAGTTTACTAACAATTCCAGCTCTTATTATGGCGCTACAATCATTAATAGGCATTCCTGTTGCGAATCTTTTGTTACGAAAACATGCTGTGAAAATTCGTGAAAAAATTCACAGTGGCTCTTTTGTTGCTTCCAATAATGCCAGCTTTGAAGAGGGAGATGATAAATTAATCATTCCTAAAAAATACCGAACGCCTTTAGTGTTATTGTTTATGCTGTTTATTGGAGGTGCGATTGCGGTTGCTTTAGCCAAAGTGACAGGTATTCCTTATAGCTTGTGGGCATTAGCAATTGGTATTATTGGTCGCTTAGTGAATTTCTATCCTGAACGAGTAATGGAAAAGGCAAATGGTTTTACTGTTGGGATGGCGGGAATCATTTTTATTGTTATAGGAATGATGAACGATATTACATTTGATATGTTTATCGAACAGCTGCCTGCAGTTGCCACTATCCTTATCGTAGGGGTACTAGGTATTCTTTTAGGTGGTTTTATCGGGGCAAAACTATTTAAATTTGATTATTTTTTAGGTATTCCAGTAGCGTTAACAGCTACATTTGGTTTTCCGGGAGACTACATTGTATGTGAGGAAGTAAGTAGAAGTATTGGCAAAACGGATGATGAACAGAAAAAAATCTTCAATGAAATTTTAACACCAATGCTAGTAGGTGGATTTACGACTGTAACTATTGGAAGTGTTGTTATTGCGAGTATTTTAATCAAAACAATATAAAACAGATGGTGGGAGAAATGTTTGTTAGATAATCCGGTTTTAACTTCTGTCAGCAAATGTCTTTTGTAACGAAAGTGAAACGGCAGTTACAGAAGTCTCCCACCTCTATAAATGGTGAGATGAATGATACGCTCGCCACAGCTGCGCTTATTGGAACTGCTGGTGCTCTAGGCGATGCAGGCTCTCCTGCTTCAGATAGTACACTTGGCCCTACATCTGGTTTGAATGCTGATGGACAGCATAGCCATATTTGGGATACATGTGTACCAACATTTGTACATTATAATATTCCATTATTTATATTTGGTATTGTGGCAGCAATGGTTTTATAGAAATCGAACATTAGTAAAAAGCATAGGGGTGAATTTTTTAATGGAAGTTATTCTGCTAGATGGTTACACATTGACAAGAGAACAAATTGAAAAAATTGCTAAAGGCTATGCACATGTTTCGCTAGCACCGAGTGCGTTAGATCGAGTTAGAAAGAGCCGCGCTCGTATTGAAAAAAGGTTAGCGGAGGGTCAAGCTATATATGGTGTAAATACAGGCTTCGGTAAACTGAGTGATGTTCAAATTGCTGAACAAGATAATGAACTATTGCAACTTAATTTGCTACGTGCCGATGCAGTTGGAGTGGGCACGCCATTAGAAATCTCAATTGTACGCACGATGATGGCTTTGCGTGCCAATGCTTTAGCAAAAGGCTATTCGGGCATTCGCGAAGAAACGCTTCAATTATTAATTGAGTTAATCAATAAAGATGTACATCCTATTGTGCCATCGCAAGGTTCGGTTGGTGCTAGTGGTGATTTAGCACCATTGGCTCATATTGCGTTAGTACTTGTCGGGGAAGGAAAAGCAGAGTATCAAGGAGAGGTCATATCAGGACAGCAAGCATTAGCTCTTGCAGGGCTCTCGGCGGTTCGATTACAAGCTAAAGAAGGACTGGCATTAATTAATGGAACACAAGCGATGACGGGTATTGGGATTATTACAATTAATGAGGCAGAACGTCTTGGGTACGCGGCAGATATGGCAGCATGTCTGACAATGGAGGCATTAAAAGGAATCATTTCAGCCTTTGATGAAGATTTATTAGCAGTACGCCCTCATGCTGAAATAGCAACTGTTGGAAGTCGGATACGAAAGTGGTTGGAGGGAAGCAAGCGTATAACAACACAAGGAGAAATACGTATGCAAGATGCTTATTCGTTGCGCTGTGTACCACAAGTTCACGGAGCTTCGTGGCAATGCTTCAATTATGTAGAACAACGCTTGCAAACAGAGATAAATGCCACAACGGATAACCCGATTGTATTAGAAAATGGTGAGGTAGTATCTGGAGGGCATTTTCATGGACAACCGATTGCACTTGCCATGGATTTTTTAAAGGTAGGTGTAGCAGAATGGGCGAATATTTCAGAACGTAGAACGGAGCGCTTAGTGAATCCGCAATTAAGTGAATTATCTCCGTTTTTAGCAACAGATCCAGGCCTTGAATGTGGATTAATGGTTGTTCAATATGTTGCAGCATCGCTCGTTTCTGAAAACAAAGTCCTTGCCCATCCGTCAAGTGTGGATTCTATCCCGACTTCAGGTAATCAAGAGGATCATGTAAGTATGGGAACCACTGCGGCAAGGCAAGCACGACAAATTGTGCATAATAGTGCGCGAGTGCTTGCCATTGAGTTAATTGCTGCCTCTCAAGCAATTTTTTTAGAAAAAGCAGAGCATCAATTAGCCCCAACAACACGAAAATTTTTAGAAATAGTACGTTCATTCTGTCCACCGTTAGAAGGTGATAAGGCCATTGGTGAAGAGACCGAAGCACTTGCTCATTATTTATTAAGTAGTAACGATATTTTAACTATTGGATAAGACAAGATATGGGCTATCCCAAAAGAGAAAATAGTATGCTTGAAGATTCCTTCTAGCATACTATTTTTGGCTTTTAAGAAGTTTATAAGCCTGTTTTTTCTCGCGAATGGGAGTATAGTCAAAACCACATTAGTATAGGGAAATCGTTTTTCATGTAAGAATAATCATATTGATTGGATGCAAAATTTATAATTCCTTTCTTTTGTTTGCTGCTGGTATTCCTAACTCTTCCCGATATTTGCTAATAGTACGCCTAGCCAAATTGATTTGAAAAGAGCTGGCTAGGCTTTCAGCAATCTTTTGATCAGATAAAGGCTTTTGTTTATTTTCCAAGGTAATTATATTTTTAATTAATTCTAAAATTGAAGTTTGAGAATGCTCTGTTTGAGTGCTTTCAATTTTAGAAGAAAATAGATCCTTCCATAAATACGTTCCAACAGGTGTCAGTATTATTTTATTCCGAATTGCTCGGCTTACTGTTGACTCGTGCATGTCGATTTGTGTTGCGACATCTCTTAGAGATAAAGGTTTTAAATAAGATAGCCCCTGGTAGAAAAATTGTTGTTGGTGCTGTAGGACCACTGACATGATACGAATAATTGTTTGACGGCGTCGCTCTAGGCTATGGACGAGCCACTCATAATGCTTATATTGCTGTTTTACATATGCTTGTTCAACTATAGGTAGTAAAGATGTAACATTTTTATAGCTATCATGAAGCTGAATAGATGGCAGTGAGTGATCATTTAAGCTGAATCGTAATGCCCCATCTTCGATAACAACGACAATATCTGGTGTAACATACTCGATGTTATCTACTGAGTTCAAAGTGCAAGGTATTGGTGTTAGTTGCTGAAGCTGATTAATTAGTGCTAATAACTGTTCCTTAGAAAGTTTAAGAGATTTCATCAATTCAGGAAATTTACGTTCAGCCAGTAGGTACAGTCCTTTTTGAATGAGCTGCTGTAAATCGTAATCATTCTCTTCGATTTGTAACAAAAGACATTCTTGCAAATTACGCGCACCAATTCCCGCTGGACCGATTTGTTGTAAAAGCTGAATACCATAATAATGTTGTTCATCTGCAACATTAGAAAGGTGTGCTGGAGAATAGCCCTTGTTATCTAACTGTTCAATAAGAAACTGGACAATTTGTAAATCATTACTTGCAAAAGTGAGTGTAGCTAGTTGTAACAATTCCTCCCGGTAGTTTGGTTCTGCAATTTTTGTATATAATTCATTGTCAGTTGTTCGAAAGGGAGAATGAGAATTTCCGAAAATACGTTCTTGAAATGATGGTGGTTGAAAGTCGATTAACGGATTCTCTAATTGCTGCTCATACAAAAATTGCTCTAGTTCAAGTGTTGTATATTGTAATAATTCAATAGATTGCTGTAATTGAGGTGTCATCATCATTTTCTGTTGCTGTTGTTGCTTTAAAATTATGTCTATCATGATCACTCCATTTCTTACTTTTAATTAGCATAACACAAAAATACGAATTTTCAGATAATAACATAGATAAATAATGTTAATGCAAAATAGTTTTGATTTAGTTATTTTACTAATTCGATTCATGGCGTTCCCTGCCTCAATTGTTTATAATGAGGAAATGAAAAAGACTTACGAGAAAGAAGGGATAGCTATGGCACGGGGTGTTTACATTCATATTCCTTTTTGTCATCAAATTTGTAACTATTGCGATTTCAATAAATTTTATTTTAAAAATCAACCAGTAGATGAATATATAGAAATGCTTGGCAAGGAGATGGAGCTTGCGACAAAAAAGTATCCCGAGAGTTTTAAACAAATCGAAACGATATTTCTTGGTGGTGGTACACCAACAGCCTTATCGCCTCAACAAATAGAGAGACTTCTTGAGCTTATTTGTACGTATATTCCAATGGACAGTGTGACAGAATTTACATCAGAGGCCAATCCGGACGAGCTATCAGAAGCAAAAATGCAGGCATTATTTGATGGTGGTGTTAATCGCTTAAGTATGGGTGTACAATCCTTTGATCAAGAGTTGTTAAAGAAAATTGGCCGTACACATAGCAACAATCACGTCTATGAAACAATTGCCTTGGCGAAAAAGGTAGGTTTCAGAAATATTAGTTTGGATTTAATGTATGGTTTACCGGGTCAGACGATGGCACAATGGAAGGATACTTTAGAAAAAGCATTCGCGCTTGATTTACCACATTATTCTGCTTATTCATTAATCGTGGAGCCAAAAACGATTTTTTATAATCAATACACAAAAGGTAAGCTTCATTTACCTACTGAAGATCTTGAAGCCGATATGTACGATGTGTTAATGAACCAAATGGAGGCACATGGACTTCAGCAATACGAAATTAGCAACTTTGCTCAATCTGGTTTCAGTTCTAAACATAATAAAATATACTGGGAAAACGATGAATATGCAGGCTTTGGTGCTGGTGCTCATGGGTATTTAGCTGGTGTGCGTTATTCAAATCATGGACCATTGAAAAAGTATATGGATACAGTAAATGCAGGGGAACTACCAATTGTATATGAACATGTTGTAACAGAGAAAGAGAAACGAGAAGAGCAAATGTTTTTAGGTTTGCGTAAAACAGAAGGAATTACACACACTATATATGAAGAAAAATTTAATGAATCGATGCATAGGCATTACTCACATGTCGTTGAAAAGTTAGTTTCAGAAGGTCTATTGGAACAGGATCCTATAGGAATTCGTCTTACGCGAAAAGGTCGTTTTGTAGGGAATGAAGTATTTCAACAATTTTTACTAGAAGATTGAGCGATATCGTTGACATAAAATGTAGGATTTGATAACTTAATAATAGTATTAGCACTCCTCTTAGTTGAGTGCTAACAGAGGTGATGATCATGCTAACAAATCGGCAATTACAAATATTGCAAGCTATTGTAGACGACTTTATTATGTTTGCACAGCCGGTAGGTTCTCGCCAAATCTCAAAAAAGCAAGAGATTACATTTAGTCCAGCCACAATTCGAAATGAAATGGCGGATTTAGAGGAATTAGGCTTCTTAGAAAAAACGCACACTTCCTCTGGTCGAGTGCCTTCGGAAAAGGGTTATAGATTTTATGTAGACCATTTGTTGAACCCACAAGGCATTAATTCAAGGGATATTCAGCAAATCCAATCAATTTTCAATGATCGTTTAGTAGAAGTAGAGCATATTATCCGAAAGTCAGCCAATATTTTATCAGAGCTGACATCGTATACATCGATTCTTTTAGGACCAGACGTTCAAAGACATCGTGTTAAACGATTTTCAATTGTGCCACTTTCTAGCGATACAGCAGTAGCGATTATCGTAACGAATAACGGACATGTTGAAAATCGCATGTTTAGTTTACCTCCTAATTTTACCGCTTCTGATTTAGAGAAAATGGTTAATATCTTGAATGAACGTCTAGTTGGTGTGTCATTAGAGGATATTCATAAAAAACTCGAAGCTGAAGTGCTCACAGTATTACAGCAGCATGTTCGATCAGCGGATGATTATATTCACGCTCTCGTTACAGCGACGATGCATAATTCGGAAAGTAAAATTTTCTATGGTGGTAAAACAAATATGTTCAACCAACCGGAATTCCATGATTTAAATAAAGTCCGTATGATTTTGGACTTAATGGAAACGACTAGCCAAGTGCAGTCGCTCTTCCAACCCAATGAATCGGGCATTCATATTCGTATTGGCTCGGAAAATAAACAACTAGAAATGGAAAACTGTAGTGTCATTACGACCACTTATTCTATTGGTGAAGAACAACAAGGGGCTATAGCAATTATTGGTCCAACACGAATGGATTATAAGCGTGTTGTTGCTTTACTAGATGTAATGCGCATGGATTTAACACAAGCCTTTACGAAGAATCGTAGTGATTGATAATGAGGAGGATTTCAAGTGACGGAAACAACTGAAAACAAAGACCTTGTACAAGAAGAAAAAGATGTACAAGCTGAAAATGTAGTAGAAGAAACAGAAATAAAAGTAGACGAACAAGAAGCTGAATTAACGATCGAAGAAAAGTACGAAGCAAAGCTAGCTGAGTTACAAGCAAAGCTAGCCGACGAGGAAAATCGTCATCTACGCTTACGTGCTGACTTCGATAATATTCGCCGTCGTAATCAACTTGATCGTGAGGCATCTGAAAAGTATCGTGCTCAAAGCTTACTGTCAGATTTACTACCAGTAATCGATAATTTTGAGCGTGCTCTACAAGTTGAAGCAACTTCAGAAGAAAATGCTTCTATCATAAAAGGTATTGAAATGGTGTACCGTTCTCTGTTAGAAGCTACTGAGAAGGAAGGCTTACAAATTATTAAAGCTGAAGGTGAGCAATTTGATCCAAATGTTCACCAAGCTGTCATGCAAGAGCAAGATAGTGAAAAAGAGACGGGTGTTGTTTTACGCGAGCTTCAAAAAGGTTATATGTTAAAGGATCGCGTATTACGCCCAACAATGGTATCTGTGAACGAATAGACTTAGTACTATTTAGTTAATTACAATTAGTTAGAAAACGCATCATTTGCGTTTCAATAATAGGAGGAAATTTTCATGAGCAAAATTATCGGTATTGACTTAGGAACAACAAACTCATGTGTCTCTGTACTTGAAGGCGGAGAACCAAAAGTAATTCCAAACCCAGAAGGTAACCGTACAACACCATCTGTTGTTGCGTTTAAAGGCGGCGAACGTCAAGTTGGTGAAGTAGCGAAACGTCAATCAGTAACAAATCCTAACACAATTATTTCTATTAAATCTAAAATGGGTACATCTGAAAAAGTTCAAGTGGAAGATAAAGAATATACGCCACAAGAAGTTTCTGCAATGATTCTTCAATACTTAAAAGGTTATGCTGAAGACTACTTAGGTGAAAAAGTAACAAAAGCAGTTATTACTGTACCAGCTTACTTCAACGATGCTCAACGTCAAGCTACAAAAGATGCTGGTAAAATCGCTGGTTTAGAAGTAGAGCGTATTATCAACGAACCAACAGCTGCTGCGCTTGCTTATGGTTTAGACAAACAAGATACAGATCAAAAAGTATTAGTATTTGACCTTGGTGGCGGTACATTTGACGTATCTATTCTTGAATTAGGTGACGGTGTATTTGAAGTATTAGCAACAGCTGGTGATAACAAACTAGGTGGGGACGATTTCGACGACGCTATCATCGAGTATCTTGTAGCAGAATTCAAAAAAGAAAACGGCATTGACCTTTCAAAAGATAAAATGGCTATGCAACGTCTAAAAGATGCAGCTGAAAAAGCGAAAAAAGACTTATCAGGTGTAACATCTACTCAAATTTCTTTACCATTCATCACTGCTGGTGAAGCGGGTCCATTACACTTAGAAATTTCTTTAACTCGTGCAAAATTTGACGAAATTACATTACCATTAGTAAACCGTACAGTAGGTCCAGTACGTCAAGCATTATCTGATGCAGGTCTTTCAACATCTGAAATTGACCAAGTAATCTTAGTTGGTGGTTCTACTCGTATCCCAGCTGTACAAGAAGCTGTACGTAAAGAAACTGCTAAAGAGCCACACCGCGGAGTAAACCCTGATGAAGTAGTAGCAATGGGTGCTGCTGTTCAAGGTGGCGTATTAACTGGTGATGTAAAAGACGTAGTTTTACTTGACGTAACTCCACTTTCTTTAGGTATCGAAACTATGGGTGGCGTATTCACAAAATTAATCGACCGTAACACTACGATCCCAACATCTAAATCACAAGTATTCTCAACTGCAGCTGACAACCAACCAGCAGTAGATATTCACGTACTACAAGGTGAACGCTCAATGGCAGCAGACAACAAAACATTAGGTCGCTTCCAATTATCGGATATTCCGCCAGCGCCACGTGGTGTACCACAAATCGAAGTAACATTCGATATTGATAAAAATGGTATCGTATCTGTTAAAGCGAAAGACCTTGGTACAAACAAAGAACAAACAATAGTTATCCAATCTGACTCTGGTTTATCTGAGGAAGAAATCGAACGTATGGTGAAAGATGCTGAGGCAAATGCTGAGGCGGATACTAAACGTAAAGAGGAAGCAGATCTTCGCAACGAAGCTGACCAATTAGTGTTCCAAGTTGACAAAACAATTGCTGATTTAGGCGAACAAATTACAGAAGACGAGAAAAAATCTGTAGAAGATGCTCGTGATGAACTGAAAAAAGCGCTTGAAGCTGGCGAATTAGAAGGCATAAAATCTGCTAAAGAAAAACTAGATGGCGTATTACAGCCACTAGTAATGAAAGTATATGAACAAGCTGCAGCAGCTGCTCAAGCAGCTCAAGGTGGCGAAGCAGGTGCAGAAGCTGGCGATGGTAAAAAAGACGACATCGTAGACGCTGACTTTGAAGAAGTAAAAGACGATAAATAATAGAAGTAACACAGTTAAGTGAAGAAGCCAAAGACCGCTTGCGGCTTTGGCTTTTCTCTTTATTTACTGCTATATCCTACGACATTTAATCTACTTATCGACTTTAGGTTATATTCGAGAAAAGTGAAAAAACATATGGTGCAACAATTTTAATGAATAATTAATAATAAAATAGAGGCAGTTTTTTTAACTGCGTGATACAATAGATTTTATGCAAAAAGAGCGGAGTGTGAATCATGGAGAAACGCGATTACTACGAGGTGCTTGGTTTAACGAAGTCGGCTTCTAAAGATGAAATTAAAAAAGCATACCGTAAATTATCAAAGCAATACCATCCTGACCTTAATAAAGAGCCAGGTGCAGATGAAAAATTCAAAGAAATCGCTGAAGCTTATGAAGTATTAAGTGACGATCAGAAAAAAGCACGCTATGATCAATTTGGCCACGAGGATCCAAATGCAGGCTTTGGTGGTGGCTTCGGAGGTGGCGGCTTTGGCGGCTTCGAGGATATTTTCAGCTCATTCTTTGGCGGTGGCGGTCGTCGTCAGGACCCGAATGCACCACGCAAAGGTGATGACCTTCAATATCGTATGAATATTACATTTGAGGAAGCAATTTTCGGGAAAGAAACAGACATCGAAATTCCTACAGATGAAGTATGTGATACTTGCCAAGGTTCAGGTGCAAAACCAGGTACTAATCCTGAGACATGTTCAACATGTAGCGGTGCTGGTCAAGTAAATCAGGCAGTAGATACACCATTTGGCCGTATGATGAATCGTCGTACTTGTTCTACGTGTCAAGGTGCAGGTAAAATCATTAAAGAAAAATGTTCTACTTGTCGTGGTGAAGGAAAAGTTCAACAACGTAAGAAAATCAAAGTTAACATTCCAGCAGGTGTTGACGATGGTCAGCAAATTCGTGTGTCTGGTCAAGGTGAGCCAGGTATAAATGGAGGACCTGCGGGAGATTTATATATTATGTTCCGCGTTCAAGGACATAAAGAGTTTGAGCGTGATGGCGATGATATTTATTTCGAACTAAAACTGACATTCCCACAAGCAGCTCTTGGTGATGAAATTGAAGTTCCGACTGTTCATGGGAAAGTAAAACTACGTATTCCAGCGGGAACACAGTCAGGTGCACAATTCCGTTTAAAAGACAAAGGTGTCAAAAACGTACATGGCTATGGCACAGGGAATCAATATGTAACAGTAAAAGTTATCACACCAGAAAAATTAACAGAAAAACAAAAGCAATTACTACGTGAATTTGCGGAAATAAGTGGTGATATTCCTGAAGAGCAAGGAAGCACACTATTCGATAAAATTAAGAAAAAATTCCAAGGTGAATAATTAGAGGAGCTGAAGAGCTACGTGAAGTGGTCAGAATTATCCATTCATACAAAAAATGAAGCGGTAGAGGCAATTTCGAATATTTTGCATGAAGCAGGGGCAAGTGGTGTGGTTATTGAGGATTCTGCAGAATTTGCGAAGCCACGAGAAGATCAGTATGGTGAAATTTATGCGCTAAATGAAGCGGATTTTCCGAAAGATGGTGTTATTGTTAAGGCTTACTTATCGGAGTCTAGTTTTTTAAATGAAACAGTCGAAGAAATTAAGGCGGCTATAACAAATCTAACGAACTTCAACATCGATATTGGTGAAAATGTTGTATCAATTGTGGAAGTTAACGAGGAAGACTGGGCAACAGCATGGAAGCAATACTATCATCCTGTAAAAATTTCTGAACGCTTTACAATTGTACCAACATGGGAAGAATATGTACCAGTATCAACAGATGAGCTAATTATTGAATTAGACCCTGGTATGGCTTTTGGTACAGGAACACACCCTACAACTGTTATGTGTTTGCAGGGGCTTGAGAAGGTTATAAAAGAGGAAGATATGGTTATCGATATCGGAACGGGCTCAGGCGTTCTATCCATTGGTGCAGCCTTACTAGGAGCTAAGAACGTACATGCACTTGATTTGGACGAAGTAGCTGTACGTTCAGCACAAGAAAATGTTGTGTTAAATAAAGTGGATGATAAAGTCTCTGTTTTCCATGGGAACTTATTGGATACTGTAAAGGAACCAGCTGATGTCGTTGTAGCTAATATTTTAGCAGAAATTATTATGTCCTTTACTGACGATGCATTTTCAATTGTTAAACCTGGTGGATTATATGTCACTTCAGGCATCATTGCCGCAAAACGTGATGATGTAAAAGCAGCACTAGAAGCTTCAGGCTTTGTAATCGAAGAAGTATTACTAATGGAAGATTGGGTAGCTATCATTGCCCGTCGACCACAATAAGTGGACTGAGGAAGCGCCAAATCGTGAGCCGAGTGCTTGCGATTTGGCGTTTTCTCTTCTTGCTATAAAGGAGTATGGTAACATGCAACGTTATTTTATTGAGACGACCATAGAAGAAGCACGTATTAGCGGAGAGGATGCGCGACATATTGAAAAAGTGATGCGTATGAAAGAGGGCGACAAAATCGTTGTAGTTGCACAAAATACCGCCCATATCTGTGAAATTGCAGCCTTTGAAGGAGATGAGGTACACGTTCAAACTACGGGTGAAATTGTTCCATCTCCAGAGTTACCTGTTCATGTAACAGTGGCATGTGGTTTGCCGAAAGGCGATAAACTAGAACTTATTACACAAAAGGCAACAGAGCTCGGAATGTTTGCCCTGTTGCCTTTTGAAGCGGAGCGTTCTATCGTTAAATGGGATAAAAAGAAGGGTGCCAAAAAGCAAGAGCGTCTACAAAAAATTGCAAAAGAAGCAGCTGAGCAATCCCATCGTACACATATTCCAGAAATTTATGAACCAATCTCTTTTAAACAGCTAGTAGACCAAGTAAGCAATTTCGACGTCGTTTTTATAGCAGATGAAGAGGATGCGAAAGCAGAAAAACGCACAAGGTTTGCGGAAAAGCTAAAAAACGTGTATGACAAGAAGTCGAAATCAATTCTTATTATCTTTGGACCAGAAGGTGGCATTGCACGAAAAGAAGCGGATGCCTTGCTTCAAGCAGGTGCCCAAACGATGTCTTTAGGCCCCCGAATTTTACGAGCAGAAACAGCGCCACTTTATGCGCTGTCTGCAATATCTTATGAATTTGAATGAAATAGCTTTTAACTTCTTTCAGCAAATGTCTTTTGTACCGAAAGTGCAGCGACAGGTAAAGAAGTCTCCCACCTCTATAGGTGGAGAGATGAATGCGGTTCTAAGTCACTTTTCAGCGGGTGTCCAAACATCCGCTGAAATAGAGGAACTCAGTCTAAGAACGCACGTCCTGTGGCAACGACTGAGTGACCAACATCACGTTGGCTCAAAGCCTCCGGCGGATGTCACGGAATCGGAAAGGAGTCCTTAGAGGATGGTAGCCTAAAATCATCGCATCCATGCGATAACGGCTAACTGACCTGCATCACGCAGGCCTAAGCACAAAGCCGATTCCGGACGCAATTATGCCGAGGCATAATTGATACTTGTCAAAAGAGGCTTTTCACACACTTAGCTGTGCAAGAGTAAACGTCATTATAAATGCAGTCATGGCAAGGTTTGAACAGGTGGAAATCCATAATCCTTAATAACTGCTTATATTCGTAATCCTAATAATAAGAGACGATTCAAAAAACTTTGAATCGTCTCTATGTCATTGTAATTAACAGGACTCATCGTGAAGTTGCACAATAAGAGTGGGATAAATCGCATCAAAATGATGTGAACTTTCCATTTTAAATAAGGCAGCACCAATAAAATTAGCGTTCATGTGGTATTTACAACTAAATCATTTAAGATTAATTGGCATTCTACCGCTAAAAGAAGGTTTTAAAGACTGCGAAAATATTTTATACTCCATGTTTTACCTAGCAACCTCTTTTTGTTTACCGGAAATAGGTAAAATACCAATTGCAATTTCAATATTAGTTTCGTGTATTCGTTTTGGATTCGGTATTTTACACTTACGAGAAAATAAGTAAAAGCGTAAAAAAGGAAAAGATAAGCGAGTAATTCAGTTATCTAACTGTCCTCAGCGTTCAGGTAAGGACTAAGTATTGGAAAGCTTTGAAAAAATAAATAATTAATTATTTTTAAGTGATATAAACAATTAGACCAGGTGCCTAAAATGGTAAGTACCTGGCATTTTGTGTTCATTCTTATCTCTCGGCTCAATAATTATTAATATCGGTAAAAAAACTAGTATACACGTCCATTCATAGATTTAATTACTACATATTCTATATGGAGAGCGCTCTAATACTATAAAATGAAAAGAGGGAATTTTTTGAGTGATCAATCAAATAATCAAGTTAGTCAAGTCGATCCTTGTCCAGTAACGTCAACTGAACAAATCCCATTAACTAGTGAAGTTACTCCAGTAGTCGTTACACCGGTTACGGCTCCAACTATTAAAATTCCAGTTGTACTTGCTGAACCAACACTTCAAATTGCTGTGGAGGCGGATATTACGCTTAGTCCTGCAGCAACTGAAATTAAAAGAGTGAAAAAAAATGTATTCCTAAATCAAGTGAAACTAGTACCGGTTGCTTTTGCACGTATTGCCGGCACTGACTTTTTTAGAGTAACAAGAGCTAAATTATTTGTAGCGGGACATATTCGCAAAAATATTGAATATGCTTCAGCAGCATGTAACGGGGCACTCCAAGATAGAATTGCCGATGTTGACTTTTCTGGTTTTACAGACCTTACTTTCCCACAAACAACAGGAGGTCCTACTCCAATCTTAGGAATTTCTGAGTTTGCCGAAGCGAACTTCCTTAATGAAACTACGCAAATGGATGCTCGATTGGATAAGGCTTTCTTCCAAAATCTCGTTAAATACAATGAACAACCATTTGGCGAATTAGTAGCTGCAAACTTCTTTGAACTTGATTTTTCACCCGTTATGGCAGATCCAGAAGGCACTTTCGACACATTACGTGAAAAAATCGTGCTTGAATTAACTGTAAAAGTACTGCAAGTTCAACAAGTGCGCCTTGGAGCTGGTAGCACTGTAATAACTCCTGTTCTTACAGGACTTACTCCTCCAGTTAGTCCTGCTATAGATCCTCCTGTTATTCATCCTACTAATCCTTGTTAATCTCTAATTTTTAGAGGAGCAAATTAGATAGAAAAAGACATTCGAGGGTGCAGAAAAAAATCCAATATTTGAGTTGCCAGTTGAAAGTTTGATTAAATCGAATTTTCAACTGCCTTTTTTCTATAATAATATCGATCATAAATGCACCAATAGGTGCTCTCAAAATAATCTAGTTGAAGAAAATAATGTAAAGATAAAATTTTAGTGTTTACTAAGTAATCGTCTCTCAAACGCAATAGTTTCTCAATTGCTACTAAGATTTTTGAATGTGCTCGGTGACAAAAGTAAAAGTAATGCATAAAATGGATTGTAATTATAAGTGCAACACTTAGATCAAAAAAATAGCTTATAATGATGTCGTTTAAATTAGCTGTTATCAGATATTAGAAAAGGAAAATGAAAATCGCTATTTTTTTAACCAATCTATTCATCAAGGTAAGTGGAAATATAAAAATGAAAAACGGTTTACTTCGTAAGTATTTCCAGAAGAAAACGGATTTTGAACAAGTCTCTTTAGAAGAACTCACAAAATCTTATCATAAAAAATAAATCGACCAAAAAGACATCTTGGCTGAAAAAATGCGTAGGAATTTTTACGGATTAACTTGCACTTTATTTGTCAAAACATTATTTAGGAGTGAACTAATGAAAACTCCATGGATTAACTTTAGAGAGATGAAGGAAATAAGTTCCAAGCAAAAAGTTTTCATCAATTTTAATTATCAAATTAAACCCACAAAAAAAATAGATCATGCATCTCAAATTAATTCTACATTTGAAAATTTTGTGAATAATCCTCTTGATATAGAAAAAGAAGATGAAACCAACAGCCTTGCAGAGGAACACGAACTTGCAGCACATCTAGATTCTAATCACGAGTTACTCATTCCTCCTGAAATTGATGTTGAGAATGAAATGAATGATTTCCTTGATATAGAAGAAGTGGAGGAAATCAATCCTATAGAGGAACGGGAACTTGTAGAGCATCTAGATTCCAATCGTGAGTTACTCATTCCTCCTGAAATTGATGTTGAGGGTGAAATAAATGTTCTCCTTGATATAGAAGAGGCGGATAAAATCAATCCTGTAGAGGAACAGGAACTTGCAGCACATCTAGATTCCAATCGTGAGTTACTTATTCCTCCTGAAATTGATGTAGAGGATGAAGTGAATGATTTCCTTGATATAGAAGAGGCGGATAAAATCAATCCTGTAGAGGAACAGGAACTTGCAGCACATCTAGATTCCAATCGTGAGTTACTTATTCCTCCTGAAATTGATGTAGAGGATGAAGTGAATGATTTCCTTGATATAGAAGAGGCGGATAAAATCAATCCTGTAGAGGAACAGGAACTTGCAGCACATCTAGATTCCAATCGTGAGTTACTTATTCCTTCTGAAATTGATGTTAAGAATGAAATGAATGATTCGCTTGATATAGAAGAGGCAGACAAAACCAATCCTGTGGAAGAACAAGATTTTGCATCTCAACCAGACTCTAATCGTGAATTTTTAAGTCCTTCTGAATCCGACGGGGAGTATAAAATTATGAGTACTATTGATACAGAAGAGATGGAGAAAAACAATCCTGCAGGTCATGGTAGTGCATCCACTGAATCAGTTCAAGGAGAAATATATACTATAACCAAAAAAATCCCAATTTCTACTCACGTGGAAATTGATGATTTTCTTCATGCTCCTATCTGTGGTGAGATTGTTAAAAATACATTTGATTTTCTTGATCGAAACAATCATCTCACTCCTCAATTTGAAACCAAACTATTTAATACTACAATGGATTATCCTGAACAGCCTGATTGTCGTTTGGTTCACTCAAAAATGAATGAAATTATATTTTTAATGAGAACTGATACTTATGATAAAAATAATCAGAAGAGTAATCCGTCTAAATCAGTTGTAGTTCCCTTACATAATACACAATCAACTAAAAAAGGAGAAATAAATAATCACTCTTACAGTTCCGATGATTTTATGCACATTAGAGTTCCCATTGTAGTAGGGGAATATAAAATAGAAATATGCCTTGAAGAAAATATTGTATTTGAAAAAGGAATTGTGGGAGTTATAGATATTTCAAATGAAGTAGTATTAACAAATTGTAGATTCGTATCTAATCAGTTTTCCCAATCATTAGGTAATGGGACATGTACAGCATTAAAGGGGAGTTTATTTATTGAAGGTTACATTCAACAGAATATAGAGTATACCTCATCTCACACAAGGAATGTAGTACCTGCACAAAATGAGTCATTAGTTCATTCAAATCAATTGTGTCAAAACATAGTATTAGAATTAATCATCCATATGCTACAAGTACAGAAAATTCGAGTGCCAAGGATATAGAAGATAATTGAAGCTTATCTCTTTGCTCAAAAGTCCCTTTTTAAAGAAACGGTATATACGTCCAAAAAAAGATTAAATCGCTACATATTCTAGCGTTATGAGATCTCTCATAAAAAAAATGAAAAGAGGGAATTTTTTGAGCGAAAAATTAGATAATCAATTAGATAGTCAAGTTGGTCATGTTGAACCTTGTCCGGTGGCATCAACTGAACAAATCCCATTAACTAGCGAAATTACTCCACTAGTCGCTACACCGGTAACGGCTCCAACTATTAAAGTTCCAGTTGTACTAGCAGAACCAACACTTCAAATTGTTGTGGAGTCGGATATTACGCTCACTCCTGCAGCAACTGAAATCAAAAGAGTGAAAAAAAATGTATTCTTAAATCAAGTTAAATTAGTACCGGTTGCTTTTGCACGTATTGACGGCACTGACTTTTTTAGAGTAACAAGAGCTAAATTATTTGTAGCGGGACATATTCGCAAAAATATAGAATATGCTTCATCAGCATGTAATGGTGCACTTAGAGATAGAATTGCTGATGTTCAGTTTTCTGGTTTTACAGACCTTACTTTCCCACAAACACCTGGAGGTACTACTCCAATTTTAGGGATTTCCGAGTTTGCCGAAGCGAACTTCCTTAATGAAAAAACGCAAATGGATGCTCGATTGGATAAGGCTTTCTTCCAAAATCTCGTTAAATACAATGAACAACCATTTGGCGAATTAGTAGCTGCAAACTTCTTTGAACTTGATTTCTCACCAAAAATGGCAGCACCAGAAGGTACTTTCAGCACATTGCGTGAAAAAATTGTGCTGGAGCTTACTGTAAAAGTACTGCAAGTTCAACAAGTGCGCCTTGGAACTGGCACTAGTGTAGTAACTCCTAATCTTTTAGGACTTACTCCTCCTATGAGTCCTTGATAAACGCTAGTATTTAGAGGAGCAGAACAAATAAAGGCAGTTCCCTGTAGAAGAATGTATTTGGAAAAACAACCATGGAATATTTAATGAGCACTAATAAAAATCCAATATTTGAGTAGGCAGTTGAAAGTTAGGTTGAATCTAATTTTTAACTGCCTTTTCGCTCTTACACGAGTGTAATTGGGGGAAGCAATTGATTCTAAATATTTTAGTATTTACCCAAAGGATTTAAACTTCTTTCAGCAAGTGTTTTATGTAACGTAAGTGAAACGGCAGTTACAAGTGTTTTATGTAACGTAAGTGAAACGGCAGTTACAAGTGTTTTGGTAGCGTAAGTGAAGCGTCAGCGGTAAAAACGCCACGTCCTGTGGCATTACCGAAATGATCGACATCGTGTCGGCTCTTATGTTGTTGACAGACAAAAACACGTTGCTACCGCTACGTTACACTACGATTTCGCGCAAAAACATCTGCAGCCCTAAGCACAAAGCCGATTTCGGATGCAATTATGCCGAGGCATAATTGATTTAGAGTTTTGAAAGGGAATAGCAGGTGCCTCATTTTGAATAAATCAAGCAAAAGGATAAAATAGCCGTTTTTGGTTTATTGGAACAAACAATTATTAAGCAGGTACCCCATCGGAAGCGCCCTTTGTAGCAGAAGATGAAGAAGAATTTTATGAGGGTTCACCACGGAGTATCATTTCACAATGCTGGGGAATGGAATGCTTTCAGATTATCGATTTAGGCGGTTATTAGGCCAAGCGCTAAAGGTGGTAGGAGTCGCATTAATGGATTTGCACGCCAAAATGGGTTAGAAGTAGAATATAACAAGTTTGTCGTTACGATTAATAACAGACGTGGGGCCAATAAGAGCCTATTCGTGATGCAGTTGGCGCAGTTATACCGCAATATTGGGATGGTGAAAAGGGTGGATTTGCAGCTATTACATCGGGAAATCGACAGTCTAAAGAAACCATTAACCAGGGAAGATTAATGACAGACTTCTCAAGATGGCAATTGTGGTATGGAGTAGTTTCACAAGATACAGAACATGTTAAAGTCGGACAGTCGTCTGTCAAAGTAACTACAAATGATGCCAATACTACATCAGCAAGTCGACTAAGATCAGTACAATTTAACTTATCAAAAACCAAAACGATGATGATACGCTTCTACGTAGAAGATGTGAACAAGCTTTCTAATATTGAATTGAGGTTATCTTCAGTTGATAATATGGCCAGTTATCTTTCTTGGAAAACGACAAAATAGAAAGTGATTAGTGGATGGAATGAGGTCATGATACCTCTTTCTAAATTGAATGTTGTAGGTAATGAAAGTCTTAATAATACGATTACAACATTACAAATTAGTGTTACTGGCGATCATACATTTGTCGTATTTGATGGAATCTACACCAACAGGATTTCAAAAGGAAATGTATTGCTTCACTTTGATGATGGTTTTATTTCGCAATATACGAACGCTTTTCCCCTCATGTTGGCTAGAGGATTCGTTGGATCAGTCGGTGTCATTAGCGGCTCAGTAGGTACAACGGGATATATGAATTTAGCACAATTAAAAGAGTTATATAATTATGGGTGGGATTTGTTTAATCACACTGTTACACATCAAGATTTATCAACATTGTCAATAAATCGTATCCAGGCAGAACTGGACGGTTGTAGGGAGTGGTTAATTTCCAATGGCTTCTCCAGAACTGCTGATTTTGTAGCATATCCTTATGGAGGTTATAATAATGACGTTTTAGAGGTCATGAAAAACTATAAATTAGGAAGGTCAATAAGAGAAGAATATGAAATTCTTCCACCAATTCAACCACAACTGCTTAAACAGTCATCTTATATAACAATGTAGAAGAAACCACATTTACAAATGCGATTGATTTTGTGATAGAAACAGGGGCAACGGTGATTTTCCTACTTCATAAAGTAGAAGATGTAAATACAGATGAAATGAATTATCCGACAGAAAAGTTTATAAGCTTGCTAGATTATCTATATTCAAAGCAAGAAGAATTAAACGTACTGTCTTGGAGTGAGTATGCGAGTATGATTTAAGAGAAACGCAGCATAAGCTAGCGTTATTTTTTATGTCAAAAAGAGCAAACAGAATTTTTTCTGCTTGCTCCCTGTTTTTAAGATTTAATACATGCATCATAAAATTGGGTTCCGAACATAGTACTCTTTGCATAAGATCTAATAATTTTTGCTTCTCCTAAAAATCCAGCTAGCATTAATGCGTTTTCAATAATAGGATGTTGTTCAAGTTCTTCATAAACCGAAACATCAGTTAAAGTGCCTGGTGAGTGTAAATCTATTAAACCTAAACGATTCAAATTTTCTAAATATGAATGTATTTTTTGGGGATGATCACAATTTGCTTTAAACGAAACATTAGAAAAGTTCTCCATCGTAGGTGAATGTTGTGATGAACTCGTATACGCTACAACATTTAAAGTTGGGAAATGCTGACCTTTTAAATGTTTTAAAATTTTTGCTTCATCAGTATTTAGTTGCCTTATGATTTCAACATAAGAAGGATGGGCTTCTTCTGATTTCTCGGAATTCATAGCTGAAGCAAGTAAATTCGCAAACATATCCCGTAATTCTTCATTTGTAAAACGCATGGCTTCTATTGTAGGACCTGCTATTGAAATATCAGGTGTGATGATATTATCCGGAGGTACATCCTTTAGTTTTTCTTCTAGTGTTGTTTGCAAGTAATCAGCAATCTTATCATAGCCCCATACTAATGCAGAAACGGGAGCTAAAGCAACATGAATTAATTTAGAAACGGTGTGTGCCCCTTTGCCGATTTCTTTAGCAGCAGGTTGTAATAAATCTTGATAAATCGGGACGGCTTCAACTAGTGCAGTTGCCGCCTCAATAGTTTCTTTTACTTTATTAGTATTATCCAATAGTATCACCTCCTTTAAATTAATATTACTAAATGTTGGGTGAATTGTTAATGATTAATCGAATTTGGTTATTCGTTGTGATAATATGATGTTTCTTTAAAGTTACTAATCGGAATTAGTATATTGTTAACAAAAAACATCTTGCCGTAAAAAGCGTTAATATTCTTACTTAGATATAAAGAACAAATTTCTTAAAATCCTAAACGTCTGGGATTCTATGCCTTCTACAGATAATTGTGGAGGGCTTTTATTATGAAAAAAGGAAGGTGTCAGATGAAAACAGACACACTATATACATCAATAATTGGCGGAACAATGGCGTGGTTAGGATACCTAGTCGGAGGTATTGACCACTTAATAAAAGCGTTAGTTATATTCATGACTATCGATTATGCACTTGGATTTATGGTTAGTTTAGTCTTCAAGAAAACTGAAAGTAAAAAGATGTTTAAAGGCTTAATCAAAAAGACAGCAATGTGTTTGATGGTCATTGCAGCAGTTCAATAAAGACTTGGCTACTGAAAGTGGAAATTTTATGCGTAATGCTATGATCCTCTTTTTAATTGGTATGGAAGGTATCAGCATGATTGAGAATCTTGGTAAGTTAGGAATTAAAGTGCCAAAATTTTTAATGAACGTATTTACACAACTTCAAATCGATAATGGTGACAAACCAAAGGACGGTGAAACTAAATGAGCAAGATTATAGATATATCTCACCATCAAGGAGATATTGATTGGTCTAAAGCAAGTAAAGAGGTTGATTTGGCGATTATTCGCACTCAATATGGAACGAACACTATTGATCGTAAATATGTACAAAACATTAATGAATGTAAAAAGTACAAAGTACCGTTTGGTGTGTACATTTATGTAACCTTTAAAAATGCTGCAGAAGCTTTGGTACAGGCTAAAGATTTCTATAATCGAGCAAAAGGACACAATCCATTGTTTTATGTTGTTGACGTAGAAGAAAGCTTTGAAGCAAAGGCGCAAGATATTATGAAAGGAGCGCAAGCATTCATTGACTACCTGAAAAATAAGAATGTTAAGGTTGGTTTGTACACAGGTCATCACTTCTATGAACCATACGGAATGAACAAAGTAACTAACTATGACTTCTTGTGGATACCGCGATACAGTACAACTAGTGCTCCTGGATTAAAGCCTAAGTACGCTTGTGACTTATGGCAGTTCACAGAGAGGGGGACAGTTGCAGGAATTAAAGGTAGCGTGGATTTGAATGTTCTTAACGGATCTAAGTCGTTATCTTGGTTTACCAATAAAAATGAGGAAGACAATAAGCTAAATGAAAAGGATGATGATAAAATGAAATTTACTATTAAAGAAACTAAAGCGGCAGTACGGGACCTATTACAACAAGCAGTAGATAAAAAAATAATCGATAAATCTTGGTTAGAGAAATTCGATAAAGGTGAACTTACTGCAGGTGATTTTGAAGGTTTAAAGATTATCATTTCTCAAAGATAAAATACGAAATATTTGTAATCCAAATAAAAACCATATTCTCCTTTGATAAAGAGGATATGGTTTAAAATTTATAGTTGTGTAATAATCAGTGTAATTACAATAGCTAACATTCCAATGAAAATAGTTGCCGTAACCGCGAAGAAACCCCAGAAATTTTGTCTTTCCATATTATTTAAGTGTTCAACTTGTTTTGTTACTTCTTGCTTGATGTCAGTAAAATCTGCCTTCATATCAGCCATATTTTGATTAATACGACTTTCCGTTTCTTGAATTCGTTGTTCACTCGCCACAATATTACTTGTAATTCTTTGCTCACTTTGATTAAAATCATTTTTGATACCTTCAACCAAAGCGTATATTCTATCTTCGCGTTTTTCGGTAGCTTGAGTAAAAGAAGAAAGTTGCTTTTCGAATAATTCTTCTCTTTTGTTTATTTCTTCTCGAGTTCTTTGTTCACGTTCACGCATATCAGTCTTAAGTTCCTGAAATAATGTATCGAAAGAATCGTTACCCATATCGCTCACCTCTTTAACAACATTTTCTTTATCTTTAATTTCAATGGTATCACCATTCTCAGTAAAAATCACGTCACGACTATTATTATGCTCCAGAATTCTTTCTATGTATACAGATGGCACAACTAGCTTAGGTAAAGTTGGATCAGAAATAAATTTTTCACTTGATTCTTCAATGATTCCCACTAATCCACTTCCTTACGCAGTCTAATTGGAATTATTAAAGTTTTTTCATCGCCATCGATAATAGCTTTAATAGTGTATTCTCCCTCTTTTTGTATCAAGACATCCTTAAAGCCAATATTAACTATTACAGAAAAAGGTCTTCTTTTTTGGTCACCACTCTTCGGCTTTGGTGGCTCTGACGCTCCCTCTCTTTTTGAAATTAAGTTTTCATTTGGATCATAAACCTCTATTGTTACGGATATATCGGAATCAGGAAGATCATAAATTCCCATAGAAACAACAAACTCCAAATTTGTTTTCGTTTCATTTATTAAAAATGTTGCTTTAGGATTAATAATAAATCTATTTTTTTCTTCGTCTCTTCCTATATTTTCACAGACTATCAAATGCCCTATTTTAGCCATTAATCTATTTACAGCTCCTTTCTTAATTAACTATAAAGGAAATCATAGGTAATTGTACATATTAAATATAAATAATCTTTTTTTCTAAAAAAATTATCTTGTCAAAAAGCAAACGTTCGTTCTAAAGTAATTTCGAACGAATGTTCTTGATTGGAGAGCGAGTAGGATGATTAATTTTGAACAACGGAGACTAATGCACAAATATGTGGTATATGATATGGCTGTTCAATCACTACAACGTAATAGAAAACCTTAAATTGAGCAAGGTATATTTGCCAATACTTGATAAGCTTTTGGACGACATTTCACAAGAATGTTACAACTCTAAAAGACTGTTGGCCAAAGATAAAATTAGAGTCGTGAAGTGGGAAAAAGTAGATGAATACTTTAGTGATTTGATTGTTGCCACAGCTGGCGAAGACCTAGTGCTGACGTATGCTAATATGGCATTAAAAACACAGGTTGAAAAATTATTATTAAGTCACCAAAATAAATAACCAGGCGCTCATTAAAAAGTGAGTACCTGGTTATTTATTGTTTAATATTCTCTTACTTCAAATGAAGCGATTTTATCATGAACAATATATTCCGTTACTTTTTTATAGGGTGAAATTGTTTTAGAAAATTTGAATGTTGAAGTTCCTTTTGCACTATCAAACCAATTTAAGTAGTTGTTTAAAACGGTATTTGTAACATCATATTCTTTTGTTATACCGTTTACTAATGTAATGCTTAAAATAGCATTTGAAAATTCATTGTTTGGTTTCTTAACAATTACTGTACTAGTGGCCGAAATATTAGTTTCTTCAATTTTTGCTGTAATTATTACTTCACCTTCGCTAACTGCAGTTACATTACCATCCTGATCTACAGTAGCAATTGATTCATCACTAGATGACCAGATTACTTTTGCAGTATCAGGTGTAATCGTTGCTATTAACTTATCTTGGCTACCTTCTAGAAGTTCTAATACATTTCTATCTAATAATATTGATTTAGGGTTTGAAGGTGTTGATATTTTTTCCATCATTTGAAGCTCGGATATTGCAGTATTTACTATAAGACGTGTACTATTAGTAAGTGTAACGTTAACTCTGTATTTGTTATAAAAATTAGTATTTTCGAAAGTAAAACTTTGTTCTGGATTTTTTACCCAATCATCTGCTGTTACATTGCTATGGGAATCTAATACAATCCAATTAGAACCATCCCAAGCCTCAAATGTCCAAGTATTTGGGAATTGTTCTGGCCAAGTACCTTTATTATACATTACGTATTTACTGATTGCCTTTGGTGTTGTGAACTCATAGGCTAACCAACCTGATTTTTCAGAAGTACCCCAAGCATGAAAATTACCGCCATCCATATAGGTTAGTACACCATCAAATGCTTTCCAACTTGGTGTACTACCAAAGTTACTTGAAGATGATGCTTTACCATACTCTGATATATCCGAAGTCATTTTGGGTATTAAATTTTCTGAGTACCCATCTTCAGCTTGTGCATCTTCGACGCTAAAACTTACTATTGCTAATAATATTAGTGCTAGAAAAATAAAACCATTTTTCAATAACTTACTCACTTATGTATCCTCCTTAAAGATTATAATAAGGCAATTACTTAAAAAGCCTACAAAAACAACTTTAAACAAAAAGGGACTTATTTACCATGATAAAAATCTGTGAATTTTAGTAATAAAAAAAGCCACTCATTTGAGTGACTTGAAACCTTAATTCCATAATTCCATAATTCCATAATTCCATTGTTTGTCCAAATGCTTTAACGCCTTCATTTAAGTATTCAATTTCACTACCGTTAACAACAAGATTCGCCATACCGATTTCGTTATTGTTGAAGTCTACATTAGCAGGCTTAACATTAAATTGCGCTACTTTAATATCATCAACACGAATTGCTAACGTAACCGTACTAGTTTTAATAACATCGGGTAGTTGTAAAAAATCAAATGCTTGATTTAGTGTATTTAATGTACTCATGCCAGGGTCAGAGTCAGCAGAGTAATCAATCCATACAAGTAAATTATTTTGAGTACTACGGTTGTCAATTACTTCGACAGTATGAGCGTATGTAAATGAAGAAGTATCCACTATGTTTGTTGGCTGTTGTTTTTCTAGCTCAACTGAACCCTCTTTTTCAGCTTCGTTTCCAGACGGTTCCGTGGTAGTTTCTTTTGTCGTTGAATCCTCAATCGTTTTGTCTTTGGTAATGGGCTTCTCAGCTTCTCCACATGCTGCTAGTCCAAGGATTAATACTATTGCCGCGCTAAAAATTAGTTTTTTCATTTCAAAATTCCTCCTTCTATTTTTCCATTTTAGGAAATAGAGAGTAAAAAGTACATATGAAAAAACAGACAACTAAAATTAGTTATCTGTTTATAGAAATAACACTACAATGTCTACAATTGTTATTAGCTCGATGAAGTGTACAAAATATAAATCGTTTTTGCCCAATTAACTAAGGTTTGAACATTTTGTACACCTTCAACAGTTGTATTTATTTTAGTTATTAACTTATCAAACTTACTCTCAGCTTCTTCTTTTGTTGTAGAGGTTGCAATTTCCAATGCTTCTTTAATTAATTCAAGATGCTTAGACGAGTCGGCAACATCCTTTTGGATTAGTAGAATGACGCTTGAAATTAATGAGGTATCTTGCTTAATATCATTGAGAACATCTAATTGTTGTTCAAGAAGAGTTTCGACCCTAATGTTAGGATTTGGATATACAGGAAATTCAACTGATTTAAGAGAATCATCGAATGTTAAAATATCAGTTATTATATCATTCTCTAATTCATCTATTGGTTTAAATAATTCACGAATTGCGGTGTCTTGTGTTGCAATCTGCTTAATTCGTTCATCCATTTTAATTAAATCAATAGCTTTTTGTTTTGATTTTAAGTAATCTTCCATCCCATTCCCTCCGCAATTAATTATATTTTAGTACCATCTTCCATGATGAAATGCGCCTCAAATTTCATATCCAATAATTCAGCAATTTTTCGCAGTTCTTCTTCATTAAAATTATTTCGTTTTAACTTCTTCGATAAGTTAGGCTGAGATACTTCAAGCTTTTCAGCAAGTTGTGTCAATGTCATGCCTCTTTTAATAAGTGCAATACGTATTTTTTCTCCCATTTCATTCATTGCT
This sequence comes from Lysinibacillus sp. NPDC056232, assembly GCF_042267565.1. Classification (NCBI taxonomy): domain Bacteria; kingdom Bacillati; phylum Bacillota; class Bacilli; order Caryophanales; family Bacillaceae; genus Lysinibacillus; species Lysinibacillus sp. NPDC056232. The sequence continues at coordinate 53,119 of NZ_JBHJTF010000034.1, forward strand.
TTCCCTCCTGTCAGTTATATTCGTGCTCCTATTATATATGAATTAATCCATATTTGAAATAAATATATCCAAAAAGTTATGAAATATACTTGATATTATAACTTAGTGGATATATATATAATTCATAAAGGAAAAAAAATATAGGTAGGTGAAGAACGATGGCATTTGAATACTTAGCAACATACAAAACATTTGAATCAATAGCCGACATGGATTCGGCTGTTGAGAACCACATGGCAGCACACTACTATGATTTGACTGAATCAGAACGAGCCATCGTTTTCAAGCTCGCTTCTCATTCATTGGAACATCCAGGAGTATGTCACTTAAAAGCAAGTACCATCGCTGCATCAATAGAGATCAGCACAAAGACGGTTTATCGTAGCGTAAAGAAATTGGTTGAGTTAGGCATTATTGAGAAGGTAGCATCAACAAAATTAAACGGCATAAAAGGTGCTAGTATTTACCGCATTTTACCTTATGTCCCATCGAGCGTGTCCCAACGAGAGATAGTCGATGAAGCTAGTAATGACGCTGTTTGTCGTCTACAATCTGAAAACCAACCATCTAGTTCTTTTAATCTTTTAAGTTCTAAACAAGCAAATAATATTATGAGTCTAGAAAATGAATTGGCTTTGCAAGCTGAAAAGAAAAAAGAATATATGAATGAGTACCAAGTGATGCTGTTTGATTTCATGCACTCGTTGCCTATACGTGACGATTTAAAAGACCAACTGCATAAGTGCATAATGGCTACAAAAATGAACGATATACGTGATTTTGTGAACGCTAAAGACGTTTTAGCTAACATTATCCTTGATATTGCGAACGGTACATTAACAATTGCTAGTACATTAAGAGCCGTATTTGTAGGAGCATATAGAAAGGCTGTAGAGCGTTTAAGTAATCAATCGAATAAACCATCATATATAGAAGAAACAGTGAATAGAGAACATCCTATACCGTTTTATAACTGGTTAGAAGAACGTGATAGTTGTACACAAATAAATAGGAGGTCAAACATTGAGAATTGGCTGGAATGGTAGATATATTGAGATTGAAAAATATATTGGATATTAAAATATATGAGTTCGACAACAAAAATGCTAAAATTTATAAAAGGACTTAAAGCTATTTTTAGATACATAATTAATATGAAATTACTATTTTGGAGGTTAAATATGCGCAAAACACCAGAAAATCCTTTTGAAAGATTAACAGAGTTAAATTTCCTAGTTATTATGATTGGTATAACATTTATAATTATTGGAATATCAAGCATGTTTGATTTAATTACTACAAATTCAATGTTTGTTCTTGCAATTTCATTGTCGGGGATATTTTTTGTACTTTCTGATATTATTCAATATCTATTGGATG
>NZ_JBHJTF010000035.1:0-51849 GCF_042267565.1 Lysinibacillus sp. NPDC056232
GATTCTACCTGCCTCATATTTTGAATATGTACTTTGAGATACAATCCCCTTTGACAGGATTAGTTGACTAAACCCTTTATTTTTTCGAATTTCTTTTAAAGTTTTCCCCCTATTCATTATTTTCACCTCGCATAATATTGTCATATGTAGAATACTTCTGAGTATTTTAGTATTTACCCTTTATATCTAACGAGAAAACATTAATTTATTATCATTTATCTGGATTATTGCAGGAATATGATGACTTAAGAGTATCAATATTAGCTTCCCATTCATACAACGTAAAGTTATATTCAATCTTCAACTCAATTTCAAGTTTGAAATCGAGTTTTTCTTATATGGTTTTGATTATTAGAGAAATATAAATGGCTTAGCGGTTGTTTAGATCTTGTACTTGTTAGTGAGCTTGTATTAGATTTTTATTCATAATTTGAAAATGTATTTTAGATACAATTTTAAATAGTTTTCTCGCTACCCATCCCCCCAAATATTCTATTCAGAATATTTTGTTAAATTACAAAGTTTTTCGTTTATATTTAAGAAAAGGTAGGTGAAACAAATATGAATTTACTATCAATTCTATCTTTCATCTGGATAATTGTAGGGGTGTGATTACATGAGAAAAACAATATTAACTCTCACTATTGCAGTAGTATTTTTAATATCCCTTTTAATTTATTATTCAAAATCAGATGCTGATGGAAGTTCAAATAATGATTTCTTCAATGAAGAATTTGATTTTTCTAGTTTTAATAAAATGAATGAGAAAATTACTGATGAATTTACTTTTCCAGGTTATGAGGAAATATTAGGTGAAAAAGGGGATATTGTCGTTGTACCAGATAGTATTACAGGTAACGATGAAAGCTTAGGTAAACAAGGCCTCTATCAGAGAAATAAAAAGTATGTTTATAAAAATCCAGAAAAAGGTGTAGTTATAATTTTAAGTATTACCGCGGCTGCAAGCAAATCTAATAATACATGGGAACACAGTATTTATTATACAGAGAATTTATTTAATCCTCAAAGTGGTGATTTATCTAAAACCTATCATGATAATTATCCTTCATCAGAGGTAGCACAGTACAGTTTTTTGGGAAATGGTTTTGCAATATCCGTACTTGGTATCTCTAATAACTTAACAAATCAAGAAGTTTTTACATTGAGTGAAACAGCCCAATTTGTAGATGCCTTAAGTACCTATCTAAACTAGAAATGGAGAGGATATATAATGAAACTAGAAAAAAAATTCAGCTTTATTTCGCTCCTTACACTTATATTTGGGTTAACTTTATTTATGAATAGTGGGATAGTCAAAGCTGAAGACATAATAAACCCAGATTCAATTACCATTGATGGTGAAATCGTGAAGGGTGATTTAGAAGTTGAAGAAACTGAAAAAACAGAAAATATAAATCAACCAAGATCATCGACAATTGTATATGTAAAAGATGGCTATGTTCCCAACACTCTATCATTTAAAAACTTAGGATGGGTAAATAAACATAAGCACTTTTTTAATACATCTGTAACAATACCTTCTGGTACTAATTACAAATATACATGGGAGCGTACAATAACTAAGTCTGCATCATCTTCTCATAATATAAGTAATTCACTTCGTCTACAAGGCGGAGCTAAATTTATTAGTGAGATAGATTATAAATTTGAATATGGCTATAGTAAATCATCAACAGTTACAATGACTCAAGGCACAAAATCAGAAACAAACATCACAAAACCTGGTACCTATCAGATAGATTTTTATATCAAAGGTATATACTATGATATAAAAAGTGATTGGAAGGCATATACAGTAGATAAACCTAAAGTACAAACTACAGTAACACGAAATTTAGGTTATTTAATTGAGCCTACTAATTATTTACATCTTGAAGTTACTAAGCAGTAAACTAATTTTAATCTAAGGCAAAGATGAATACTATAATACAAAACGGTTGAAGGCAAAATGAGTCCGTGACAAGGTGCTGCACCCGAAAAGTTAGAGTCAAAATCCAACTTTTCGGGTATTTTATAAAGAAATATTGCGATGTATTTAAACTAAAAACTGTAAGCAACTATTTAGAAGGAGTCCTTTCTTTCATCCTGCTCTTTAAACAATTAATCGTAATGCCTAATCTCAAAGCCTTTTATTCACAACATCTTAGCTTTTTGGATAATCATTTGGATAAACAGCTCTTTTTCCTTTGTATATGTCGATCGATCGAATCGATATTTAGACGCTAATTGATTTTTTAATACTGCATATTCATTTGCTAGTTGAGGGTGTGATCTTAGATAATCACGGAAAAGTAATTTTTCAATCCATTCATGACTGTTATATTCACAAATATGTAAATGGATTGTTCTCTGCCCCCACAATCCCTTTCTAAAAAATCTTCTATCCTTAAACTCTAGTTTCGGAACATATTCATAGTCAATTTCACTTAGAGAGTCTATGAAGGTCGGCACTTCATCTAAACTCTGTACACCAACAAGAATATCAATAATCGGTTTCGCTTTTAGTCCCTTTATCGATGTACTTCCAATATGCTCAATACGAATAGCACTATTACCTAAAGCTTTTCCAATTTTGTTTTGTTCAACTGCATATTGTTGTTCCCAATGTGGATTATATTCGGAAAGTTGAACCTTAACTCGCACAAGCTTACCTCCCCGTTAATTCTTTTTTAAATAAACCTACTAAAAATCCTTCTAAACCGAAATATTGATCTTCATCAGATATGGCTATCATTTTCCGTATTTCAATTTCTTCTAATGATTGAAATATTTCTTTTAGTTGATTTTTGGTATACCCTAATCCGCCTTCTAAACTACGTTTTATATATACTTCTTCATCTGAGATGGCTGAACCACCATATGCACCATGTTCCTCAAATGAGCATAAAGCGAAGTAACCATTAGGCTTTAATAATTTATGAATCAATTCAATATACGTCACACGACGATGAGGTGCTATATGATGAAAACAACCTGAATCATAAATAAAATCAAAGCTCTCTTCTTGTAGATTCAGTTCAAAAATATTAGCACAAATGAAATCTACATTTACGTCTGCTTCATCAACCTTTTTTTGCGCCCATTGCAATCCCATTAACCGATAAGTCGACACCAACAACTGAACAGCCTTGTTTTGCTAAGTAAATGGCATTTCGTCCTGCGCCACAACCTAACTCTAAAACTCTATTTGGCTGAATCACCTTTTTTTCAAAATAGCTTACTAGATTTTCATCCGGTTTATTAACAAAAAAAGGTACATTTTTAAATGTTTGATCATAAAATCCATCCCAAAAATTTTGCGGTTCACGTAATAAATTATCTAATACAACTAGCAATTGTTCATTTGATTTAACTAACATTTTACGCCTCCCGTTTGCACCTACCACATTTTCAAAAAACTAAATATTCTTTCTCTTTATCATAAGGCATTACCTCCTCTCTTTTAAAGTTAGACAGGAAATGAACCGGTTTCATTTTAAAAAGGGATATTTCCACATTTTTAAATGTTATATTATATTTATGGATATTTTATCTAAATTAATTACACTAAACATAAGATAAAGTGAACTTTAATCGGAGAGGAGGTGTTCTTCACACTCCACCGATTATTAGACTTCATCGATTGGGCTTTTACGGCGGTACCAGATAAATTACTGACCGATAATGTAGGATCAACAGAAAGGAGTTGCAACATGGAAGAAATCTTGACGATTACGAATTTGACGAAAAGTTATGGTAGCAAGGAAATTTTAAAAGGAATCGACTTACACGTCTCAAGGGGAGAAATCATTGGCTATATCGGTCCGAACGGTGCTGGTAAAAGTACGACTGTCAAAATCATTTTAGGACTTGAGGGTGATTACGGTGGAGAAATTAAGCTTTTTGGGGAGAATATCGGCAAAGACAGCATTGAATATAAACGAAAAATTGGCTATGTACCGGAGATAGCAGACGTTTATGATAATTTAACGGGTTATGAGTATTTAACCTTCATCGGCCAGCTTTATGGCCTTGAATTAGAAGTCGCTGCTAATAAATCAAAATCCTTAATGGAATTGTTTGGTGTTGGAGAAGCGTATCATTCCAGAATATCTTCTTATTCAAAAGGGATGCGGCAAAAGCTATTAATTATTGCTAGCCTTATACATAATCCCGACTTGTTATTTTTAGATGAGCCGATCAATGGATTAGATGCGAATAGTGTGATGATTTTCAAAGAAATTTTGACTCAACTGGCTGCCCAAGAAAAAACAATATTTTATTCCTCTCATATCATGGATGTCGTCGAAAAAATCAGTAGTCGTATCATCCTGTTGAATGATGGAAAAATCGCTGCTGATGGGACATTTGCCCAACTACAGGCAGACAATACTGAAGGAACTCTGGAAAGAATTTTCAACCAATTGACAGGCTTCCATGATCATCAGGAAATTGGCGAGAAATTCGTTTCTATTGTACAAGAGGTATGATCATGAAAGATTTCAAAATCCTACAAGTGCTTGATAAAATTCAATTTATTTTTGTGAAAATGGGCGTCGATTACGAAATCATGAGAAAGATCCTCCATATTAAACTAACAATGGATGAGCGTAAAGTACCGACAATATTTAACCAAGCATCAAATAAAAACAAAGAAGAGCAAAAATACGGCTACATCAAATCTTTATGGATTTATGTTTTATTTGGGCTTATGTTAATTCCCTTTATAGGATTTGGTCAAAACTATCTTTTCCAGATGAGTATTGCTTATGCCATGATTATTTTTATCATCATGACAACATTGATTTCTGATTTTTCTTCCGTACTTTTGGATGTACGGGACCGAAGCATTCTCTCGACCAAGCCTATCTCTGCTAGAACGATTAACGCGGCCAAGTTTATGCATATTTTCATCTACTTGACGTATTTAACTATTGCTTTTACAGCCATCTCCCTAATAGTTGGCCTATTCAGACAAGGAATTGTATTCTTTATTTTAACGTTGCTCTTACTAGTTTTAATTAATATTTTTATTGTCGTTTTAACGGCTGTTTTATATATTGCTATTTTAAGATTCTTTGATGGAGAAAAGCTGAAAGATATCATCAATTATGTACAAATCGGCTTATCCTTAATGCTGATGATTGGCTATCAAGTTCTTATTAGATCCTTTGAATTCGTCAATTTTGATATGGTAGTAACATTTCATTGGTGGAATGTTTTTCTCATTCCTATGTGGTTTGCCGCTCCTTATGAGTTACTGCTAAACGGTGACATCTCTTTATTTACAGTGATATTCAGTATTTTGGCTGTCGTCATGCCAATCATCTCGATATGGCTTTACCTAAAGCTAATTCCTACCTTTGAACGTAATCTGCAAAAACTATTAAACACAAGCAAATCGAAAAAAGAAAAGAACAATCGACTTAAGACGCTTTTGTTAACAATCATTTGTAGAACAAATGAAGAAAGAGCTTTTTACCGCTTCGCCTCCCTTATGATGAAACAGGAGCGAGAGTTTAAACTAAAAGTATATCCATCTTTAGGATTTTCATTTGTCATTCCATTTATTTTTATGTTTTCTTTTTCAAGGCACGAGGCTATTGATTATTCCGTTAGCATGGGCTATTTAAATATTTATTTCAGCATGCTAATTATTCCGACAGCTGTGCTTTTGCTCGGGCATTCAGGAAAATATAAAGCAGCTTGGATCTATAAAGTCTTTCCAATCAAAGATTATACAGACTTAAAAAAAGGTAGCTTAAAAGCATTTCTGATTAAGTTGTACATTCCATTGTATATTGTTCTGAGCATCATTTTCTGCTTCATTTATGGTACGAGAATTATCCCAGATTTACTGACTGTTTTAGTAGCAAGCTGCATGTATACCGTCATTTGTTACCTCGGCATCGGAAGTAAGATTCCTTTCACAAAGCCCTATAATGAAGTTGGCGATGCCCAGAGCTGGAAAACGTTTATATTGCTTCTCCCTTTAGGTGTACTGGCGGGATTGCATTACGTCATGGTTGCTTATATTTCTTATGGTGCAATCATTTACTTACTCGTGCTTGTCATCACGAATTTTATACTATGGAAACTTGCGTTTAAGCGTACGAAAACGGCATGAGTCTAGGCTCATGCCGTTTTTCTTCTGAGAACTTTTTCAAAAAAAAATTTTAAAAAGCTTTTCTCTCATATATACGAATAGATAGTAGCCACGACCCAATATACAATATAGCAATTGTAGGGATAGCTATTAAATACATTTGCGTTTCTTGTAAAGTTAGGAACTTTCGTATTAATTCCCTTAATATCTTATTTAAATCAGGGACTAAAAACTTACTCGTTACCAGATAGATGCCAATTAAAGCACCTGCAGCAAACACTAAATATTGCCTTTTAAATTTATAAAAGACTGGGAGCATGAATGAAATAGCGACCATAACAAGACCCATAATTAGCAATATAGCTTTCCACGAAAACGACGTTTCTTTTCCATTTAACAGGAAACTCCCTCCATAAGTAATAATTATAAATAGTGATGTAAATATTAATACACCTACATACCTTGAAGAAACAATTTCCTTTCTCGTATATGGAAGCGAATTGAGCAGAATATTAGCGTTATCTTTTTCATCGTAAGATAAAGCCATATTAATAAATGTTAGACTATATAAAACTACAATAGGAATTGGCGAAACATCTACCAATAAGTAGATTATTATAGTAGCAATGTAAAATATAATTACTTTCTTTTGTATTAATATATCCTTAAATATAAGGTTAAACATACAGTTACCATCCTTTCTTCGTATAATACATAATATCTTCAAGCGTTGGTTTTTCCACAATCACAGTATCCCCGAATATGTTTGCCACACGATTTTTATCAGCTGTTAATGCTTCAAAACCTGCATTCGTTTTTCTGATCGAAATAAACTCTTGTTCCGTTTCTTTATCCAATAAATCCAACTTCCCTTTGACAATGGCATATTCCTCTTCAATTTTATAAAATTCTTTCGTGAAAATATGTTCTCCTTTATGAATAAAGGTAATATAATCCGCAATACGATCTAAATCTGTTGTAATATGTGTCGAAAAGAAAATTGTTTTTTCCCCATCCTGCATTAACTCATGTAAAATGTTTAGTAACTCTCTACGAAATATCGGATCGAGCCCAGAAGTCGGCTCATCCATAATAATTAATTCTGCATGATGAGCTAGAGCAATAGCTAACGAAGCTTTCATCTTCATTCCCTTCGAAAAGGTCTTCATATTTTTATTCAATGGTAGTTCGAATTTTTCAACATAATGTTGAAAAGCGTTATCATCCCAGTTTTTATAGGCCGGTTTAATAATCTTTTTCATATCCTTTAACGTCATATTTTCATAAAAGACTTTTTCATCATAGACAAAACCAATACGTTCTTTTATTTCTTTTTCATGTCCCTTATATTTCATACCAAATAATGAAACAGTACCACTATCTTGCTGTAATAAGTTCATAATCAACTTGATCGTTGTTGATTTACCTGCACCATTTCCCCCAATAAATCCAGTTACATAGCCCTTTTTAACGTTAATAGAAAAATCCTTTACCTGAAATCCTTTAAACGCTTTATGAATATTCTGTAATTCAATGACATTTTCCATCATCCATCCTCCGTATACAATAATGTAAGCATTTCCTTGAGTATCCGTTTCTTTCGCGAAATGAACGAACTTTTTCCAACAGATAGAATACATCCGTATTTCTCAACTCTTCATAAAAATAATGTATATATACTCTATGTACAATATATACAAAATGGATTTTTTTTGCAAGTAATAAATTATTTTCAAGCTCAAAAAAAGAACATGAGATTGTTAATTTACAATCCCATGTTTTCAATTCCTAATTATTTAGTTAATAAAACTGCCAATGATGACCTTAATTAGCTTAAGTAACTATTTAATTGGCGCATTATTAATTGTTGATAATACTTCATTCACTTCGAAGATCTTCCCGCGAATATCGGTAACACCAAAACTTGTTAATCGTTCTGAATGCATGACTAAATATTTTTCAGCATCTGTTTTGGTTTCAAATAAATAGATCCCGCCAGATTCTTTAGTCGCAGCATTCTCAGTCCAAATCTTCCAACTCATCCCCGACTCTCCGTTAATACTTTTCGCTAAATCAACGAATGCCTTGGACATTTCTTCACCGAATGGCCCGTCCATTGTAAAATCAACTTGTAATAAATATTTCATGATTAAAACCCCCATTTTATATAAAATGACTCTTTTATTTCATTACAAAATAAGTTTCACCAAGTATTTCTTTCGCATCATAAGCAGTTGATGCAAGCTCTTTTTCAGCAAATATACTGATATCCTTTTGTTCAATATCATACATAACTTCAATCTCTTTCGAAAAAAGAAGCTGTTCTTTCTCAAGTAAACTGAAAAGTGCTGGCTGTTGTTTTGGCTGTAGTTCATCTAAATTAAGAACTTGTTTTAGCCCGGCAATATAAGAATCTAACGTTCGACTACCGACAATTTTTACACCTTTATTTTCTTCGTTCAACAGGATAATAGTTGGAAATCCTCTTACGCCTAGTTGTGAAGCTAACCCAAAATCTTCGTTTAATAATTGCTGTCCAATCGAAAGTTCGGCCTCTTTTACAATTTTTTCTCCATCCAGTCCAAGATTATTTACGATTGCAATTAAAACAGATTTCTCTGCAATATTTTGATTAAATACGAAAACGGCTTCTCTTGCACGGCGTAAAAACACATTTGCTAAATCTCCATTGTGCTTTTGAATTACTTTAAAAACCTTAGATGGAGGATAAGATGATTGAATGGGATTTTCAAGCCAAAGCGTACCATCAATTGGCATACGACTATGCTCACCAACCTCTCTCCAGTGTCCAGCCACATCTGATGGACTTGATATACCATTAGATACATCAGCAAAGCCAGCCCATTCTTCAAGCAAACCTCCCATTATAGTATGGAAATTAACATAATGACCGTATTGCTCTACAAAGCGACGAAGAACTGGCTCTAATGCCCAACAATGCGAGCAGATTGGATCTGTCACATAATATAAATCAATCGATTTCCTTTTTTGATTGAAATCGATCACCTCCATTTCATCATCTTCTGAAACACCACATACGCCCGTTTCTAAATCACAGATTAAATTATTATTGTTCGTCACCATACTCACCACTTTCATTTTAATATCTTTATAAATAGGAATACTTTGCTGTATCGTTTTCTAAAGAAGCTATTTGCTTTATAAGCGTATTTTAGTAAATAATGAAGTTCAGCAGTACCAATAGTTCTTTAGATTTGTCGTATATACAACACATCGAAGAAATTGTTTAAAAAGTAGGAGTGATACAAAAAAATGACTCAATCAAAGACTGACCCTCGTGTTCTTCGTACTCGCAAATTAATTATGGATTCTTTCATTGAACTTTCAGGTCAAAAAGAGTTTAAGGATATTACTGTGAAGGATATTACGACAGAGGCTATGATTAATCGCGCAACATTCTATTATCATTTTCAAGATGTATATGACTTATTGGATAAGGTATTATCAGAAGTATTATTAGTTAATTTAAATTGTAGTATCTTCGAAAAAAGCGATCTAAATGAAGAATCAATTATTCGTATTTTTACAGCCATAACGAACTTTCAAAAATCTTTATCTAATCGTTGTCATAGAGGATATGAAGATACCATTTCCCGTATCATTCGGGAGCATCTCGAAATTGTTTTTTACAAGATGTTATTAAAACAACATAATATGAAAGAGGATGCAGCGCTAAAAACTACCGCTGTCATACTAAGCTGGGGAATTTACGGTGCTTCTGTGGAATGGAGAAAAAATAGTATAGATAAATCCCCGGAGGAATTTATTAAATTGTCAATTCCTTATATATTATCTGGGATTACGTTAGATTCTAAAAACTAATGTGATTGGAGTTTCCCTATCACGTAAAAGTAGAGCATGTTTTGAAAAGATTGTTCAAAACATGCTCTGAAGATTTAACGATTTAAACTCTCTATATAATTTTCTGATTCGTCCGCTATTCGCTTAAATTCAATGTCATGAATATAATGAGAGCAATCCAATTTTATTAATGTGCCGTCTTTATGTTTACTAATGAAATCCTTTTGAAATTCATTCCACTCAGCTTCATTCCACCCTGTCCCTTGACCGTTTGAAGAGAACAAAAGCATTGGAACATTTGGGATTTCTGCCGCTCCTACCTTTTCGGCATTTTCCTTAATATGCTTAATTTCACTCACCATATTTTTAGTTACTGTTCTACGATAAAAAATCACTTTATACAATTCTTTTTCCTCATCTGTCAAAGTCCCATATTTGTTGGCATCACTTTCAGAAAGGCCCGGAATCCATCTAGTAAAACCAATATTAGCAGCAAAGGCACTTAAATGAACTAGAGGCATATTTATATCATAATCTTTATATGCAGCAGGAACAGCCATATCCAATCCTATAATTGCTTTAACTTCATTCGGATAGACTTGAGCCCAATACAATGCCTCAATACCAGACATAGAATGAGGAACTAAAATATATGGTCCTTCAACACCTGATTTTAATAGAGCTTCTCTTGTTTCTTGTAAAATAGTATCAATATCACGCTCAGAATCTGTAATGTCACTAAAGCCATACCCTGCCTTTTCAACGACAACGATTCTATATTTATCGCTTAATAATGAGTATAATGATTTAAAATCTAAAACAGGTGAGCTTGTGCCTCCCCCGGACATAAATACAAGCGTATCTTCTCCATTTCCTTCTATGTAGACATGCATCTGATGATCATTCACTTCTACCATTTTCCCTGTTGGCGTAAATAATTGATCTTCCTTTGATAATTTAATTTGATGAATAATATAACTTGTCGTAATAATTAACAAAAGTATCGCTGTAATAATTGAAAGAAGTATCATGATTCGTTTAAACATTATCTTTCAACCACCCCTCTTAGGATTTTTACTATCCAACAAGCCTGACTTAATAAATTTGCCCAACAGAAGACACCATGGCTTTTAGAGTTCCAAAAGATAATCGATAAACTGGAGCTTTTGGCCATTCATTTCGAACTCATCATCATCTATACAAACTTGTTTAAAACCATTCTTTTCAAGAACCCTTTGAGAGGCAATATTATTTGTTGTTGTTTTTGCTTTAATCTTTTTAACACTGATTTCTGTTTCTAATAGTAGTTTTAAGGCTTTAGCCCCTATTCCTTTTCCGCCATATTCTTTACCTATTCTATAACCAACCTCTGCTATATTATTCGTTGTATCTATATCTACTAAATTAATTCTTCCAATAATATTGCCTGCGTTGTCCCTTATTAAATAGAACCTTGATTTTTCTTCTTCTTGTTCTGCTAATAGCTCTCTATGTTTCAATTGAAACGTTTCAAAATTATAATAATCTTCTCCACGACTAGGTACCATTTGTTCAAAAAATTGTCTATTATTCTTTTCAAACTCTAATAATTTTTCTGCGTCACTTTCTTGTAAGCTATTAATTGATATTTTCAAGCTAACACACCCCTTTGTTCTTATAAAACTTATATATTCTTCTACGAAAACTCGGTATTCAACAAACTATAGATCAACATATCTTTGCATTCTCCTGTAACGCTATGGCATTCAAACTGTCTTAAGCAGCCTTCTTCCTTAAAGTTGAATTTCGACAATAACTGCTTTGAAGCTATATTTTCTTCAGAAACAATTGCCTGTATTCTTACTAGACCTAACTGATTAAATCCTATTGCTAATACTTCTTTAACAGCTTCCGACATAATGCCACGATGCCAATATTCTTCAGATAATTCATAGCCCATTTCAGCTCGTTTGCCTGCAAATTCACTCAAGAAAATGGTACCAATAATTTCATCCGTTTCTTTGTTAGCAATCGCAAAACGAATAATCCAACCTTCATCATAGCCTTTGTTCCAAAAATGAATTACTTCAGAACTTCTTTCTAAAGTCTCTGGTCCATTCCAATCAAGATAACGATATACATTTTCATTTGAATAATAGTTAAATAACGTAGGCGCATCCTCCAACTTCAACTTTCTTAATTTAATCCGTTCAGTTTGTACTGTTGGAAAAGAGGTTCCTAATAATTCGGTAAAGTTCATTTTTTTCTCTCCTTTTTTTGAATAAATATCAACATAAACTAAAGATGAAAATTCAAAAGAAGCTGATTAAATTATACCCAGCCTAGATTGCCTGAAAAAACCTCAAACATATTTCATAAAGGAAAATAAGCCAATGTGGTCTACTATCACATTGGCTTATTTTGTTCTTCTTTTCTCTTTTAGTACAATTCTTTGGATACTTTTTAATGACAAATAGTATTTTTCGCCCAAAGTAGCCGTATCCATTCCCAATAAATAATCGTTATAAATATTAAAGTCTCTTACATCCAATTCTTTTCTTGTCGCAGTATTGGATCCCCAGTCTTTTTTATGTTCTGCTCTTCGCGGTATATAAATATATTCACCATCAACATATTCTTGTACTAACTCTAGCAACTCAGCTGGTAGAATATGCTTTGCTTTTTTATAGCTCATATTTGCACTCCTAAATGTTAATATTTCTTAGGAAGAGCAAAGGCTATTTAATTCATCTTATATTGCAATAGCCTTTGCTATGCAAAAAAGTATACCTTCTCATCAAACAATCCCCCTTGTGTTTCTGTAATTTTAATCCATACTATACCATATAATCCAAAAATACAAAGAGGTTTTATAGATTCTTGTACGCTTTATTATTGATAAACAAAAATGAAAAAGTACATTAGCGATATAGCTGCTAATGTACTTCATAATAAGTCTAGTCATTACTCCGAAACATTAGAACACTCTATTATTCTTTACTTATTAATTTTAATTCTTCATAGCCCTTTATATTTAAGCTTATTTGTTTTTCTTTATTCCAAATACTATAAGGGTAAACTAAATTAACAACGGTTTTTCCATCTTTCACTTCTACAGAGACTCCTCGTGCATAAAAGGACTCTCCCTTTCCATTTGTTAATGCCCATTCAAAAAATTGATTTTCATCCTCGGCAAGGTCTGCGTCGAACAGTAAAGATACATGCATAGAGCCATTCGTAAGGGTTGCTGATTGAAGTTGAATACCCTCAACAGCTTTTTCCGCTACAAATGATTGCGTTACAACCTTCATTGGTGTCAATGTAAATGGCCATTCTCCATTAATAGTGACAATCCCTTTCTTCTCTGTATAGAAATGAATTGTTTCAATTACTAATTGAGCGTTATCTAAGGAAGGCCACGCCATCTCTTTGGATTCTAATAAAAGTTCTAATATCATAGATTGATCGTTCTCTTTTAGCGTGTTCATATATGGGCTTGCCGAAATTATTGTTGGGGCGAGAGGCTTTGTGTCTGACACGTGGGAGTCAATTTCTTTCCCTGCCGAATCATACATACGATATTCAATGTCTACGTTATAAATATCTTTTATATCCATATTTTTCGGCAAAATTTCCATTTGAAACCCTACACGGTAGGCATCAGCAAATGTATTTTCAAGTATGACCGTAACATCTTGTGAACTTTCCGATACCCCAATATATTGTACTTCACCATTTTGACTAGCAAGTTCAATCCCAGCATCTTGGAAACCTAGAAATGCTTTTAGTTTAGCCATTGCTGTACCATTTGATAAAATCACACCCGAAGCGAGCACTGCACATGCAGCCGCAGCTGAAATAGGCTTCAACCAACGTTTTTTTGTCTTTTTCTTTGATGTAGAGCGGATCTCTGTATAGGAACGATCAAAAGCTTTTTGCACAATTTCCGGTATTTCTTGTTCTCTATTCATTTCCTCATGTAAACGGTCGTCTAATGATTTTTTCATAGTAAATGTACCTCCTCAACATAATAATTATTTTTCAAATATTGCTTCGCCCTGGAAATCCTCGACTTAATCGTCCCCTCTGATTCATGAAGAAATTCGCTTATTTCCTTTGTCGTGAGCCCATTCACATAATAAAGCGTTAAAGCAATGCGATAACTCTCGTCTAGACTTTCTAATGCCTCATCAAGCTCAAGAGAAATTTGATCTTGGTGTCGCAGTTCATGCAATGTCGTTACATCCAGTGGTACAGTACGTTGATCCTGCTTCATAAAGCGATAACAGTTATTTAAAAGTATTCGACAAATCCATGTATTAAAATATTTTGCTTCTTTTAGAGAATCTATTTTTTCAAACGCTGTCAAAATCGTATCTTGTAGAAGGTCTGCAATATCCTCATCTTTCAAACCAAGTCGTTTGGCCGTCCGATAAAGTGTCATTTCGTATTGACGGATTAATTGTATAAACGCTTCTCCATCGCCCTTCTTTGCTTTTTTTACAAGAAACTCGGATTGCATGTCATCACCTCTTTTTTCTCTTTCATACCGTTAGAGCATTTTGATTGATCGTTAGTTGCATCGATTTATTATTTTATAACATTAAAAAAGCAACCGACGATATAAAGTCGGTCGCCACTTACTAACACAAATTGTAAATAAGAGGATATTTAAAACAACTGACACTGTTTACTCTCCTAAAACAGGTATTTAAACCTTATTCAAAACTTTATAAAATTATCAAAAACCAAAGGACTTTTATACCCCAATACATCACATCTTAAGTAATAAGCCTATCAATTTATTATTGACATTCATATTTTATTGCATAATACTATACTTAAAATTTGAGTTTTCGTAGGCATAAAGTTCCAACAAAACTCAAAGGAGGAAAACATTTGAAAAGTAAAAGTATTAAGCGACGATTATTGTTTTTTACATTAAGTTTGTTGTTATTGTCATCTGTAATCAATTCCGTATTAGGTGTATGGATTGTTGGCAAAAATAGTAAGGATGTTTTAATTGAGAAAGCCAATGAACAGGTCTATGAAATCGCAAAGCAAGCGGAAACTATATTAGAATCTGAGAGTGATCCCATCTCATCTTTACAAGATTTTGTGGAATTAAAAGCAAAACAAGAGAATGTAACTTATGCAATTGTCATTGATACGAATGTAAAAGCTGTGGCGCATAGTGATAAAGGAAAATTAGGAAAAGTATATGAGGATGCATACACAATCGATGGTGCTAAAAACGGAAAAAAGCAATTTACAAGATGGTATGCTGAAGTTCAAAGTATATGGACTTATGACATCATGGAGCCAATCTATAAAGATGGCAAGCTTTATGGAGTAATTGATATTGGGGTGCCTGAAAGCGGTATTCAATCTATTACAAACTCTGTACTAAGCTATCAGATTATTACAGGCATAGTTAGTTTTATAATCATAGGTGCTTTAATGTCGTTGATTATCGGTCGCATTGTTGCCGCTATTAAGAATCTTGAAAATATCATTCATCAAACTACAAGCTTAGACTTTACCGCAAATCCAAAATTAGAAAAGCTTTTAAATCATCAAGATGAAATTGGTCTTATGGCAAAAGGCATCTCTGGCATGCAATCGGCATTAAAGAATGTTACCGGCAACATACATAATACTAGCTCAGAGTTATCAGATTCCTCAGAGATTCTTATTCAAGTAGCAGAAGATACGGTACGTACGACTGACGAAATTAGCTCGGCTATAAATGAAATAGCAAAAGCTACAGAAGAGCAGGCTCATGATACAGAAAAAAGTGCTGAACAATTAAATCAACTATCCGGAAATATTGATCGTGTTATTGAGCGCACTGAGAAGATCGCTTCCATGACAGAGGATATTGATCATTTAAGTAATCAAGGTGTAGAAACGATCAACCAACTCTCTATTTGGTCAGAGAAGAATCGCGAATCTTCACAACAGGTAAGTAACATCGTTCAAGAAGTAAATAAAACTTCATCTGATATATCAAGTATTGTCAATACCATTACAGATATCGCAACGCAAACTAATTTATTAGCTCTAAATGCATCCATTGAGTCAGCTCGCGTAGGTGAAGCAGGTAAAGGCTTCGCGGTTGTTGCTGATGAAATTCGAAAATTATCGGAACAGACATCTATTGCCACTGAAGATATTAAGAATAAAATCTCCGCAATTCAGGGTATTTCTAAAAGTGCTGTGCAGGAAATTAGTACAAGCCTTAGCATTGTCGAACAAAACGCAAAAGCTACAGAGGATACTAGCGAAATCTTTAATACAATCAAGGTAGCTCTAGATCAAACGAGTGAAGTGGCACAAGAGGTGAAACATTTATCTCATGAAATGGATGAGCGCAAGGAGCAAATCATTAGTGCAGTTCAAAACATATCTGCTTCTGCAGTAGAAACTTCTGCAGGAACAGAACAAGTTTCAGCATCCGCAAATGAACAGCTTAAAGCCATCGAGACTGTTTCTGAAAAAGCTAAGGATCTAACCGCTATGGTTGATGCTTTAAGAGATGAAATGAAAAAATTTACTATTTAACTGAACAAAGCAAGACTAGATAGTATTGCAAAAAAGCTGATTCAATTATGAATCAGCTTTTTTAGTATATATCTTTATATCAATTTACTGTCTTTGAGTAAATCATAGATGATCGTGTCTTTTGTTTTATGAATACCAAATTTACCTATTTGTTTTAAGATAAATGGAGCATCTACGTCTGTTAATTTTTTACCATCTAGTAAGCGAGCAGTTGAAGCGAGCAAAGTACGAATATCATAAGTAGATGCAAACACTTCTGGAACGCCTCGATCAATATCTAACAATTGATAAACAGCTTCCATCGCTGTTCTTACTGAATATTCTGTTGTGAATACAGTGTCTCTTTCTGTTTCACTAAAATTACCCATGAAGGCTAAGTTAACCGATCCATTAGGGACGACTAAAGGACGATCTCCCATTGCTCTAGGCATGAAGTAAGATGTTATATAAGGCATGTAACATGGAATTGTATTACAAGAATTTTGTGCTAAATCCGGTATTTCGTCTACAGGCACACCCATATGGTACAACCACTCTTGTGCTATCTCACTTCCAGAGCATTCCGTAATACTCTTTTTAATAAAATCACCTGGTTTATTAGATAGTAAACCATAAATCCAAACTACTAATTGGTCTTTTGGTTGATCTTTAAAATGAGGTTGTCGGTTCAATGTATAGCTTAGCATCCAATTTGAATCTGTAGCAGTTACAATACCACCAGTAACTACCTTGCCTGCATATGGATCTCTTTTACTGATTTTTTCAATATATGGAGCAACTCGATCATCCAATGTAGTTAGTGTTGCTGAAACAAACCAACTTTCTTCCGGAAGATCATCGCAGAACTTTTCTGGTCTACCAAACTCAGAGTCTTGAGAAGCGATGTTTTTCCAAAGTGACCAGCTTCCGCCTAAATCAGTGCTTATAGGGGCTGGCGTATTATTGTCACCATATGTTGTACTCTCCGTGATACTACCATTTGTCACAAATACTAATTCATTTTCTGTTAGCTCAATATTCTTTTTCACACCATCTTGTTTTAACACTAAAGTATGAGCTACCTTTTTATCGCCAACTTTATCAACTAAAACATTCTCTACAACCGTATTAAATTGGAAATCAACATTATGGCTTTCCAAATATTTAATCATAGGAAGTACTAAAGATTCATACTGGTTATATTTTGTAAATTTTAAGGCAGATAAATCAGGTAGACCCCCAACATGATGAATGAAACGCATAATATAACGACGCATTTCCATTGCTGAATGCCATTTTTCAAAAGCAAACATCGTAGACCAATATAGCCAGAAATTCGATTCGAAAAACTCTTCCGAGAAAACATCTGTAATTTTTACATCGTCTAATTTCTCTTCAGGCGTAAAGAATAATTTAATCATTTCTTCAGATGCTTTATCAGATAATGTAAACTTACCATCATCCTCAAGTCTTTGCCCTCTATTTTCAATTAATCTACATTTTGAATAGTTAGGATCCTCTTTATTTAACCAATAAAATTCATCTAAAACAGAAGCGTTTTCTATTTCTAAAGATGGGATTGAACGGAATAAGTCCCATAAGCATTCAAAATGATCTTCCATTTCACGACCACCACGAATAATGAAACCTCTAGTCGGATTTAGAATACCATCAAGGCTACCTCCCGAGATATCTAGTTCTTCGAGAATATGAATATTCTCACCTTTCATTTGACCATCACGAATTAAAAAACATGCGGCTGACAGTGAAGCTAGCCCCGAACCAACAAGATACGCTGATTTCTCATCAACACCCACAGGTTTTTTAGGACGTGCGAAAGCCTCATAATTACCATTACTGTAATACATAATACCGCCTCCATAAACTATTATCGTGATATAGCATACCATTATTTCACATGATAATGGTAAAATGAGAAAGAAATTAACAAAAAATTCAATTTCGGAGTTGGAATGCAGAAATGCATATCCTTCTAATTTGACATAGCATTTTATTGTATTTTTATACCAAAATCTTTTATAGCAAGGAACTTACAATACATGAAAAGTAGATTCTTCTTTTAGCGATTACACTTGAAGGCACTTGGATTGATTACATAATTCTCCTTCTATAATAGAACTATATGGCTATCCTAAACGGTTAAAGTTTACAACCTTTTGAGGACAGCCTTGCATAATTATTATATTAAGAAACTAAAAAAGGAAGAAAAAGGAACAGAAGGATGGTTCAGGCCCCCCTTATTTTATAAATCGTACAAATCGTTTCTTCCCAATTTGCAAAACTTCTCCATTCATTACTATTCTATCAGTATCATCTACAGTAAGTTTTTCACCATTTATAGAAACACCATTTTGTTTGATTAATCGTATAAATTCACTTTTACTTTGAATATAATCATTGGCAATTAATGCTGGAATAATATCTAGTACAGATTCTTTTCCTATTTCGATTAACATTGAGGGGATGTTATCCGGGATTTTTTTCTTTTGAAATGCTGTTTCAAAATATTGCTCCGCTTCCTTCATAGATTCTTCCCCATGATATAAAGTAGTAATAATTTCTGCTAACTCTAGTTTGATATCTCGCGGATTTTCACCTTTTAATAATCGTTTTTCCACTTCTTTTATCACTTTAGGATGCTCATCTGTTGCAAGTTCAAAGTATTTAATAATTAATGCATCAGGTACTTCCATTACTTTTTTGAACATTACTTCTGGTGCTTCATTTACGCCAATATAATTCCCTAAGCTTTTACTCATTTTTTCAACACCATCTAAACCTTCTAATAACGGCATGAAAATGGCAATTTGTTTCTCCAGCCCTAAATGCTTTTGTAATGTACGCCCCATTAAAATATTAAACGTTTGGTCGGTACCGCCTAATTCAATATCAGCAAAAATTTCGACTGAATCATACGCTTGCATTAATGGATAGAAAAATTCATGAATGCCAATTGGTACCTGACTGTTATAGCGTTTTTGGAAATCATCACGTTCTAAAATACGCGCTACAGAAGTCGTCGCAGCTAATTTGATAACCTCCTCAAATGTTAACGTTGATAACCACTCACTATTAAAACGCACCGTGGTCTTTTCCTTATCTAAAATTTTAAAAATTTGCTCACAATATGTTTTAGCGTTTTCTTTTACAATTTCATCACTTAACGCATTGCGCCCTTTGGCTTTACCTGTTGGGTCTCCTATACGTCCTGTAAAATCACCAATAATAATGACCACTCGATGACCTAAATCTTGCATTTGTTTAATTTTTCGTAGCACAACAGCATGCCCTAAATGAATGTCTGGCGCAGAAGGATCTAAACCCAGCTTAATCGTTAAAGGCTTTTGTTCCTTAAAAGAATGTGCTAATTTTGCTAATAACTCTTCTTCATTAACAATCTTACCTACACCCTTTTGAATAATTTCTAATTGTTCCTCTGGTTTTAAAAACATACAATGCAACTCCTTAATATTGAATTAATATTGCAAGTTCTATAAGAGCAAAAAAAAATGTCCTTTAGGAATCAACCTAAAGGACGTGTATGAACGTGTTACCACCTTAATTTAAGAGTTATTTACATAACCCTTCTCAATAGGTACGGCTAAATGGCGATACCTTTGCATTGATTACGGATGCAAACCCGTCGTAGCCTACTAAAGTTCGGTACGCAGCTCCAAGATGTATTCATTTTAACTTTCCTTGCGCCTCTCATCGACCGGCTACTTTCTGTAAGTTCCATTAAAACTACTCGTTCTCTTCAACGCTTTTACTCTTATATTCCAAATTGTTATCAACAATTTTTCGTTATGCAAATCTTGTTAATTATTATAGTCCCTTTATTCGAATTGTCAATAAACTGGTTTTTAAGCATCATAACGTGGGGGTGATTTCCGCTCCAGCTGGGGGCGTCCGATGAGCCGCTTGGGCCAACATGATGTTGGTCACGAAGGCGTTATCACAGGATGTGATGCTCTTAGCCTTCGTTCCTCTATTGCTGATCCCCAAGGAGTCGCCCAGCTGGAACGAAGATCAACTTATATTCATGGTATACGTTTTACATTCCATCCCCTAACACAGTACTGCCACCAATTATATAAATCTTCTTCGTCTTGATTTTTTCCCACCCATTCGCTTCACAAAACTTTTCGTCCATACTCCAATGAAGAAAAAATTATAATCATCATTTTTCAAAGGGCTAAAAACTATTTTTTAGTATCCGAATCAATTTCATATCTCTGAGCCCTTGGAGCTCTAAGTTTAAAACGACAAAAAAATAGGGTACCTCCCCAAATCCTGTATAATGAGAGTTACGACACACACATTAACAGACTGGAGAGATACCCCTATGTCAATCAGATTTACAATTGTACAGGGAAGAAAGCTAAAGTCCATTTTGATTTGGTTCATCTTGCGTACAACGCCTGCAAACTGGCAGTTGATCGGCTTTCCCAACTACAACTTTCTGTAGCATAATTAGCTATTTCATTCGTTTTTTTAAGAAATCATCGAAATTCTGTTTCTTTATGATTTTTTAAAAGTGCGTATTATGAAATTGATTCTACTACATAATAAAAAAATATATTTTTAAGGAGAACAAGATGAAAATAGAACGTATGTTAACCATTATTGTGATGTTACTTAATAGAAATCGTGTAACAGCAAATGAATTGGCTGAGAAATTTGAAGTGTCGGTCCGGACTATTTACCGAGATATTGAAACAATCAATCTAGCTGGTATTCCCATCATTTCCCATTCCGGAAACAATGGTGGATTCAGCATTTATGAGAGTTATAAATTAAATCATCAAGTACTAACTCTTAATAACCTGTCCTCCCTTCTTTCTGTTCTCAAGGATATTAATTTCACAGTTGACGACATTGAGTTAGAATCATCCATAGAAAAACTACAAAATATCATTCCTAAAAACAAGGTAGATTATCTAAAGCTGCATATGGAACAAATCATCATTGATTTACATCCTTATGGAGACTCTCCAAATCAAAAAGCATTAGTTAAGACGCTAAGGAAAGCTATTACACAGACTAATTTACTGACTATTGACTACAGAAATTATGATAATATCGTCAGCAAAAGACAAGTTGAGCCTATGTCGCTCATATTTAAAAATTATACTTGGTATTTATTTGCTTATTGTCTTTCAAAAGAAGACTTCAGAATATTTAGAGTTTCCCGTATAAGTGATTTTCACATTGAAAATCACTCATTTGAACGTCGAGAAAAATCCTATCATGAGATTATGGCATTATTAAATGAACAAACAACAATGACAACAATTGTCTTAAAAGTTTCCCCTCAAATGAAGTCTCGTGTGAAGGATGTTTTTAATAAAGAAGATATTGCGGTGTTAGAAACAGGTGAACTTCTTGTTACAGCTACATTCCCCGAAAAAGAATGGTTGTTCTCTCTCATATTTAGTTTTGGAGAGCATATAGAGGTCTTAGCTCCAAAAGAAATGCGCAAAAAAATTGCTTCCAAACTCAGATTGATGGCTGACAAATATCATTAAGTGAGTTTCTCAAAGCTGACAGACCGTTGTCAAACGTCCATGATAATATTGTCATTGTAAGATACTTTTATTTTAATTAGGAGGATGTTAAATGACAAACAATTATGAATTTCCAACACCAACACTTATCTCAGGTAACGGTGTGGAGCTAGAGGTTTTTGAAGCTGGACAAAAAAATGGGGGGCAACCTATCGTTCTCTGCCACGGATGGCCAGAGCATGCCTTTTCTTGGAGACATCAAGTGACTCCTCTTGTAGAAGCAGGTTATCACGTTATTATTCCTAATCAACGAGGGTATGGAGAGTCTTCTTGCCCAAAAGAAGTCACAAAATATGATATTGAACATTTAACGGGTGATCTTGTTGCTCTTTTGGATCACTACCAATACAAAGATGCCATTTTTATGGGCCATGATTGGGGCGCAAGTGTTGTTTGGAGTATGGCTTTGCTGCATCCAGAACGTGTTAATAAAATGATTAACTTATGCTTGCCCTACCAAGTTCGAGGAGAGAGACCTTGGATTGATTTTATGGAAGAAGCTTTTGGCGATGATTACTATTTTGTTCACTTTAACAAACAACCAGGTGTTGCAGATGCTGTATTAGACGAAAATGCAGCCCAATTTCTTCGTAACTTATATCGAAAGAATGTTCCATCACAAGGCTCTGTTGAAGGAATGGAAATGATTAATCTAGCTAAAGCAACCCAGCCGTTAGGTGAACCTGTTATGAGCGATGATGATCTTTCTGTTTATATCACAGCCTTCAATAAGACAGGTTTCACTCCAAGCATCAATTGGTACAGAAATTTAAATCGTAATTGGCATTTATTAGGTGACGCATCTCCTATTCTTCATCAGCCAACATTGATGATTTATGGTGAGAAAGATATTATTCCGCCGCTTCCAAATATAAAAGATTTTGTACCTAATATAGACATTAAGAGTTTAAACACTGGTCATTGGATTCAAGAAGAAAGACCTGAAGAGCTTAATCAAATGATTTTAGAATGGCTGGAAAAATGAGTGAAGTGCTATTTTTTAGTAATCAAACAGAATTTATTGATTGGTTGGATATTCATCACCAAACAGCTAGTGAAATTTGGGTAGTTTTTTTAAAGAAAAAGACCAATAAAGCAAGTCTCACTTGGTCCGAATCAGTAGATTGTGCACTGTCATTTGGTTGGATTGATGGGATACGAAAAACAGTTGATGAAGATTGCTATAAAATTCGCTTTACTCCACGTAAGCCTAATAGCCTCTGGAGTAAAGTTAATGTGCAAAAGGTGCATAAACTGATAGAACACAATCAAATGAGGCCTGAGGGATTGACTGTTTTCAATCAAAGAAATGATCAAACAGGTTATTCTTCCGTTCATAGGAACGTTACTTTAACGAAAGAATATGAGGATGAAATTAGAAAACATCCAAGTTCTTGGGAATTTTTTAATCAGCTTCCACCTTCGTACAGAAGAGATTCTATTTGGTGGGTAATGAGTGCTAAAAAAGAAGAAACTCGGCTAAGAAGATTGAATCGATTAATTGTTTCATGGGACAAGGGAGAAATGTTAAGACCCTAGATTATTGTAGCTTTAGATAACTAAAGCCCCGCTAAATGAATAATTAAAAATACTATAGGAGGAATCATTAATGCTGGCAGAAGATTTAACGTATTAAATTTCTTGATCCCCAAAATACTTAAACCTGAAGCTAATATTAATATACCTCCTACAATAGTCACTTCATTTAGAAGGTCATTACTTAAAGAATTCTCCATTAATATCGCAATTAAATAAATAGAACCTTGCCATACAAATAATACTATCCCTGCAACAGCTATCCCAATACCAAAAGTGGAAGCTAAAACAATTGAAGTAATTCCATCCAACATACCGTTTGCAAGCAGATATGTATAGTCTCCCTTTAACGCAGCCTCAACGGGACCTAAAATTGATAAAGTTCCAATACAAAATAATAAGATAGCAGTCGATAACCCTTCAGCTAAATTACCCTTAGAGTACTTATTTACTAAAGCATTAAATCTTGTTTCTAACTTTAGTTTTTGACCTAGCAAACCTCCTATAGCTAAACTTACAATAAAAAGCACTGGATATTTGCTTGAAGGTAAATGTTGTACTAGTGCATTTATTCCTAATCCCATAGCTACTAGCCCCATAGCCTGCATTAAAATATTATGATATTCATCTTTTATCCCCTTTTTAAAGATGCTTCCCACAATACTCCCTACTATTATCATCATTGTGTTAAATATTGTTCCAATCATAATCATTTCTCCTATTAAATAATACTTTTAACCCAAAATATAAACCCTCGTTGAATAGTATCTATATCCGTTTTTTATGTCAATTTGAATAGGCTTTAATATTCCAATTTCATCATAATGTCTTAAAGTCTTTATAGTTGTATTATGAAGCTTAGCCATCTCCCCTATTGAAAATCGATTCTTCATTTAAATCTTCCTTTGGTCATAAGATATGTTTAATTTATTTTATCACAATACAGTTCATTGACCGTTATTAGTGGAACAGAACTAGGCAGCTCCGAATGACTTTTTTATAAACAATGCAACTTAATTTGGATCTATATATTTATCACTTCGACAGATTGTGACAAAAAAATGTAATACAATTTGATAAATTATTCTAGAAATCTATTATTCGAAGGAGATAAAAGAAAACATGAGCTCTAAATGTTTCGCGTACTTACTACATATTTAGTAGCAACAACTTAAAGTGGTTGAAGTTAGCTTATCGTGTTATTCGAGAATGGAGAATAAATATGGAGACACAAACCTACAAATATCCAAGACAAAAGATTAATGGGATTTGGCTAATAATAGCTGGCTTAGCAATGTTCTTACTCTTAATAAAATATAACGGCTATCCAAATATTTGGCCTTTTTCCATCATATATGCGATAGGTATAATTTGGCAATTAAGCCCTAAAACACGGGAGAAGTTAGCAGTCGGTCCTGGAACGCAGGAACAAAAAAAGTGGTCTAATTTTTCAATTTTTTTATTAGCTATTTTAGTCTTTGTCAGTTTTCACTTTTTCGCCGATGATTATAGAACTTGCTGGCTATTAATTCTTTTAGCAGTCAGCGTTCATTTTTTACCTTTTATCCCTGTCCACTGGAAATTAATGCTTTTTCTATCAATCAGTTTAATAATCAATGCATTCATAGGATTAATTATTACTAATGTAAGTCTAGATATCTTTTTCGTAATAGATGGCCTAATAAAGATTTTATTCGGTGTTATTTTTATTAAGCTAAGTCCTACGAATTTTTAAAGAAATTAGGTTTCTGTTTCGCAGTGATTCTTACAACAAATAAAAGAATCCATTTTGAATAAAGGACTGATCAAAATGGATTCCTTCCTAAACTTTGTAATATTCCCCACATACAAACGCCCGGTTGACCTGTTTTCATTTTGTCTTGATTGTAGATACTTGTATAAATGCACATACGGCCCGTGCCCCAGTTCCGCCGCTTTAAACTCTACAAGCAAATAATAACCTTAAGTAATCATGTTTTAAAAAAATAAGCTATAAAGAAAAATTTCTTCACAGCTTATTTTTATATAATTATTTTTTATTGCTCACTAGTTTGTGTGGATGGCTTTAATAAGAACCAAACAATTACTAAAGTTGCTAGTGCTAATATAAAAGTACCCATATAAATAAAATGTACACTTGAAGCTAATGCTTCTTGCGATTCGGTTACTACGTTTGCTGTAGTTCCTTCATGTCCACCAGAAGTTACAAGGTCAAGGTTTTTTATACCGCGTGCATGAATCATCGTGTTGAACATTGCCCCGAAAACTGCAGCTCCTAATGTTTGGCTAAACGTATTGATAAATGTGTTTAAGCCAATTGCTGTCCCGCGCGTATGATTTGGAACAGCCGCTTGAATTGTTACCATATAGATAGGTGTTATAAGCCCCATGCCTAAGCCGAATAATCCAACTGCAACATAAATTAGGAATGCTGGTGAATCTGTCGACAATGTAAATAATGAAAAGGCAGCAACCGAAAGAACGCTAGCTCCAAGTAGAATGATTTGTTTCGTATTTAAGCTACCAACTAATTTACCTGAAAAAATAGTGCCAAATGTCCACATTACAGGAAGTGGCATTAAAATGAGTCCGGCGTCTGTCGCATTCTTTCCTAATACACCTTGGCTCCAAATCGGAAGATACATTGTAATACTAATAATCATTGCACCAGAAATAAGAGTTAGTATATTTATAATAGATAATGTACGGTTAGAGAAAAGCGCTAGCGGAATTAATGGTTCCGGAGATTTTTTCTCAATGAATAAGAAAATAATGAATGAAACGGCTGCAAAGATTAAGAGGCCAATAATCGTCATGTCCCCCCAGTTTTGCTTACTGCTTCCTGTTAATAACGCGTATAGTAGAGCAATTGTACTTAATGAGAATACTGTTGCACCAAGATAGTCGATATGATGCTTAGCAGGCTTAATAGATTCTTTATAATAAATGACAATCATTATGCAAGCGATAATTCCAAATGGAACGTTTAAGAAGAAGATATAGCGCCAAGAAAGGGAATCAACTAAAAATCCGCCAACTAATGGTCCGATAACACCTGAGATACCCCAAACAGCACTAATCCAACCCTGTGCTTTTGCACGGTCCTTCACTTCGCTATATAAGTCACCCATGATGGTCATTGTTATTGGCATAATAGCGCCAGCACCTAGACCTTGAAGGGCACGAAAGACGATGAGCTGTTCCATCGATGTCACGACACCGCAAAGTGCAGAGCCAATTAAAAATATTGTAGCTCCGATAAGTAAAACTTTTTTACGACCGAATAAATCAGCCAGTTTCCCGTATATTGGCGTCGAAACAGCTGTGGCAAGCATATAAATTGCATAAACCCAACTAACAAGTTCGACGCCTGACAAATCACTCGTTATACGGGGGATTGCTGTACTAATAATTGTTCCTTCTACAGCAGAAAGAAATGTCATTAACATTAATGATAAAATAACTTTTTTTCTCATATTTTTCCCTTTCACTTCCATCTGGTTAAAAAACCCAATATATAACTAAGTATTTTTTATTATATATCAACTAATAACTATGTATCTTCTAAAACGTCAAATTGAATATCTCCACCATTGA
This sequence comes from Lysinibacillus sp. NPDC056232, assembly GCF_042267565.1. Classification (NCBI taxonomy): domain Bacteria; kingdom Bacillati; phylum Bacillota; class Bacilli; order Caryophanales; family Bacillaceae; genus Lysinibacillus; species Lysinibacillus sp. NPDC056232. Next base: position 27,193 of record NZ_JBHJTF010000035.1, read on the forward strand.
AACGGATATCAATAAAACAATTATCGTCAGACCCCGTTAATTTCTCCATCTTCAACATTATGTACTTCAACTAATCTGCCCCGGTCAGCACAAAAGGCGATCACTCTAATTGAACAATCGCCCTCGTTAATGAAACAAGAAAAGTTATTCATTAACCTTCTTGATAATTCCTCATTATATAATTTACGAGACAATCATCAATTTTAACACAAATATCCATAAAAAAACCACCTCAAAGAATAGCTAAAGAGGTGATTTTTATCAAGCTTTATTACAAATTATCTATCTTTTTTACAAAGCTCAGAAGATGTGAAGAGATAATAAAGTTGTAAACTGAGAAAGTAGCAAAAAGAACGTTATCTCATTTAAAAGAGATTGTTACTGTTTAATTAAAAGGCCCAACTTCTCTGCAAATTAATATAGAGAAGTTGGGTTTTTACGTTACTTCATTTAGTTATATGAATAGGACTATCTATAGTAGGAGTTAGATTTTCAATGAATAATGTATCTCTTCAAGTTCTGTTAAATTCCCCCTGAGCTTCTGAAATACTAATGCAGGTCATTTTCCAGACTTAAGTGGAATACGAAGCTCTTCGTTTGGCTTATTGATTCCATAACTATAAATGTAAATATCTAGCTCTTTCTTGTCGAATTTCTCATAAACGTCCATAGATTTATTACTTTCATCATAAGATTCTGGTTCCCCTAAGATCTGTTCTTTACCGTCCAAATAATAAGTTCGATCGACTCCATCAAACATCGGGTCTGAACTCAAGGTTTCCACATAGAGGTTATTGTCCTTCAAATAATAAGTCCATGAGATTGGATACCCCGCAATGCTAGACGTTGTAGTTTGATGTTTTTCTGATATGTCAGTCAAATGGATTGGTTTGTCGTTCTCGTCTCCGTAAAAACCATCGATACGGTGCTTCGCGACGAGGGTTATAGGCTGATTAGCCAGAGAAGCTGCATCTAGCCCTACCACTTCAAAGCGTAGTTCTTCTTGTCCTTTACCCATAAGATACCCATTTAACAGAGTTCCACCTACATCTAGTTGATACTCTCTAAAAGGAAGAGTGTAGTAGTCTTCTTGAGTAATTTTCAAACGAACTTGGGTTGGTGTAACCTTCATTTCGTGGATTTTCGTTCCACCAGGCACATTGTCCATAGGGATATCTAGCACTTGCTTAAATGACGCATTTTCCAACTGTTTTTTGGAAAGATTCATATTTATGTTCCAAGTACTTTCTTTTGTTTCTAGTATGTGATCATAAGAAAGCTGGAATTTAGTTCCTTCTTCACGTAAGGTGTCAGACTTGTATATTTGACTCGTGTATGTTCTTTCGTCATGGAATGAAAAAGAAAGACTTTCTCCTTTTTTAACAGATTTATCCACATCATTGATTGCCTCAAAATCTATATGTCTGTTCTGCATTTCAGGATCCGTAACCTTAGCCTCTGATTTCAGGAGAACTTTACCTTCTGCTTGTTCAAAAGATTGTAAGGTTACACTGTCTATCCCATCCTTTTGAATTGGAAGCACTTGCGTAGTAGAGTCATTAGGATTATAGCTAATAGACTGCTTCTTATTGCCGATGAATTGGATCTTCTCCATTATAAACTCAACATCGGTCGTCTGCCCTTCGCCAACCCAGTCCGTTTCAAAATACCCCTGGAATTCACCAAGATTCTTATTCCACTCGTATCTATTATATCCTTCAATAAAGTTGCCCTTCGAATCTTTTAGTCCGATAAGTTTAAAATCTATATCCGTTATATCCTTTACATCCTGGGATGTTTCAGGTTTCAAACTATACAGCAGTACGGTTCTGTTCTCATCTATAAACGCCGTATGTACGGTTAACGTAACACCCTCCTTTGTAACGGATTGCTCAATCGTTTGACCTAAGCCCTGCTCTAATGCGGACTGAATACCTTCCCTATGAGAAAGCATGCTGGACCAGTCATAATTCAGAGCTGCATAAACTGGTGTAGCCATCAAAGCTACAGATAGCCCTGCCACCAATGCAAAGCGCTTTCGTTTTCGAGGACGGAGCACAACTGGTTCACCTCCAGCAACCTTTAGCTCGTCCTGCTGGATACTGCTCCACATCTGATCAAAGTCAGGGTAATCGACGTTATTTGAATCCTTCATTTGGTTTTTAACCTTGTTTTCAATGCGTTCCAAATTGGTTCTCTCCCTTCAACCATAAGTTGTTTTTGTGTTCAAGTTTTTTGCGCATGATTTTCAATGCCTTATGGAGTCTCGACTTCACTGTACCCACAGGAATCTGTAGGGTTTCAGCGATTTCTACCATGGATAGCTCACCGATATAGCGGAGGGTGACAACTGCCATCAATTTGTCTGGTAGTTGCTTTAGTAGTTCCTCCCATTCTTCCTGAGCTGTTTTTTCTACTACAATGGTGTCTACGGATTTAATTGAAAATGTGGCCTGCTCATGAAGCCATTGAACCTGACCCTGTTTATCACGCTGAGTCTGATTCCGTTTTAGCAAGTTTAAGCAATGGTTCATTGCGATGCGCATGATCCAGGCACGCGTATGCTCAATGTTTTGCCAATCCTGACGGAAAACGGTGATAAATACGTCATGGCAGAGATCTTCCGCATCTTGTGCGTTTCGCAACATGTAATAACATGTACGGTATACATCCTTGTTATAAGAATCGAATAATTCACGCTCTGTCAATCCAAGGCACTCCTTTCTTTGCGTTATACTTTATAAACAAATGACTATTGTAAAAGGTTCATCTTTTTTAGTAAAATTATTCTTCAATTATATTTAATTCCTTTTTGCATACTTTGTTATTCAATACTAAGACAGTAACAATAGAAGAGAAAGCTTTTATCCTATAGAAATCCCATCTTGTGCGTTCCGCAGCATGTAATAACATGTACGGTATTCATCCTTGTTATAAGAATCGTAATTCACGCTCTGTCAATCCAAGGCACTCCTTTCTTTGCGTTATACTTTATAAACAAATGACCAATGGGAAAGGTTCATCTTTTTTAGTAATATTATTCTTTAATTATATTTAATTCCTTTTTGCATACTTTGTTATTCAATACTAAGACAACTACATTAGAAGAGAAAGCTTTTATCCTAAAGAAACCCCGCATTTTGACACAGTCAAAGCGCGGGGTTCAAATTTTATCTATATTTAATTATTTGATAATCCATGTTCTAAAAAGGGATGTAATAAGTCATTTACAACCTCATAATAAAAGCAGACGGCGATATAGAGGCCCATTATAGAACTTCTAAACCATCTGCTTTTGTTGGGAAGTACTTTCAAGTTGGAGAAATGGTAGTTCCTCTTCCTATGTCTCCAATTCTACACTTCTCCTTTTTTACGTGCTGCCATTTCATCTTTCATTTCTTCTTTTAATCCTTCAATCGACTTTTGACGTCGCTTATTTTTTTCTTTAATCATTTCACTTTGCATAGGGTCTGCAAATTCCAAACTAATTTCCGCTTCATGAAGTTTTTCTTCAGTGTTCTTAACGATATCACGAATTCGTTCAACATTATTAGATCTATCATCTGGTTTCGAGTGTCTTGAATTGGCCATGGTAACCTCCTAAAATTTCGACATTACAATTAGTTTGTATTTTTTTTATATTTATATGTACACTAATTTTTACTAAGAAAAGTGCTTTTGCCTTTTTTGGCACGACAAGCACTGGAGAAAGTCTTACAGTTCTCTTGCCACATGAGGAGACAAAAAGCCCTTAAGGAAATAGATCCCTTAAAGGCTTTTATACTCAAATAATTAAATTAAGGTACAACTTACCCTTAATCCCAATTCTCTTTACGGGAGATTTACTAGTAAAGGGCTTTTCTTTATTGATAAAATGGCTTCACTTTGTACCCGTTTTTCTCCAAATGATAGCGAATGCTTTTCTCACCTAAGAAGTGACCTGAACCAACCACAACAAAGTACGTACCTTTTTTCTCTTCAAGTACATTCATGATTTTCTTTGCCATTTGTTCATCACGTAAACCAAATAGCATTTCATTGTACTCTGACGATCCGCCTTCCATCGCTTGGAAGCTTTTTGCAAACTCTTCAACGTTCCCCTGCTTCCAGCTTGTAAACCACTCTTGGAGGATGTTAGATTGGTTTTCTTCAGATGGATTGATTATGTTATCCAACACAGCAACTAAAGACTGCTCCTGTGCTTCTGGCGATAACGCGTCAAACATATCAACTTGTGCTTTCATACCTTCTAATTCAATCACTGGCTTTTGTTGCAGCTGTGCATTTAATAAAAAGTACATATCAATACCATGCATCGCCATTTCTTGTGGCGTCATACCAAAGGAATCATCCGTTGCCAGCATTGATAAGGTGCTTGACAGCATCCAAGGCTTTTGCAATGTCAGTTGTTCCATCGGGAGATTGTATAGCTTTGCAACTTTTTCAAGCTTCGCATATGTTTCTGGTGCAACAGCATCTTTCAATGTTGTGCCTTCTGAATACATTGCCTTTTCCGCATAATAATCAAGCCCTTTCGGATCTAGAATATTTGCCTCTACTAATAGCGCATCCGCTTCATCGAACGCCTTCATTAGTTTTTGATCGAATGGATATAAGTCAGGTGTACCTAGGTGAATGGAGCCCAGTAAATACACACGCGTATCCTCATCCTCTACTACCCAGGCTACTCCCTTTGCCCCTTGTTCTGCAAGTGCGTATGTACTCTGAATGAATCGAACAGCTAGTAGAACAGCTTGTTGCGTCGTTGCTTTCTTATCTAATTGCAGTCCGTTTGAAGAACCTTGTAAAATATTATGTTCTTTCATAAACTTAATGGCATCTGTACCAACTGGTAAATCATAACGCGCTACGATATTATACAAACGCTTCACAATATCACCGCGTGTGTTATCGTTCTTCACGCTCACTGGCTTATATTGTTTATTTTTCGCTAAGCCCAATGAGGCAATTTTCTTTTCCGTTAATGCCAGCAGTTCATTTACCTTTTCCACAGAGATTTCTTGAAGGAAGTCTTCGTAATACCACTCAATTGGGTAAATCCCGTATTTTTCACCCTCGTTTAAGGTTTCAATAGCCCAGTCACTAATCGATGGCGCTAAGGGAGGTGATTGCTCCTCCGCATGGATCACTGGCACAACTGTTGTCAGCATCAATGAAGCGGCAAGCAACGCAGCACTCGTACGTTTCATTATCTTTTTCATCATATTATCTTCTCTCCCTCGGTCTTATTTTTGTATCTACACCGTTTTAAATTATACCATTTAACATCCATCTATTTTATACTAAATGTGAAAATGTTTACAATTTTGTATCGACCTGAAAACACTTTGATACGATTGCTAAAAAGAAAAGCCTTATAGAGATATCTCTACAAGGCTTTTCTAATTTGAACGGTTTACATTACAAACTTATTAATTTAAAACAGAACCGTCTTTAACATTGTTGTTATTAGCATCAACTAGATTAGTTGATTTGAAATCAACTACAATGCTATCTGTTAATGCATAGTGATCTTTAGTTGTCACAGTAAGTTTACCACCAGTTACAGTAGCAGAAGTAAATTTTACAGTTGAACCAGCAATTTTAACTGTTAAACCTGTTGCTGTAGCTTGATCAACAATACTTTTAGAGAAGTCTACTGTAAATGTTTTGCTATTTACCACAGTTATTTTAGAAGCTACAGGTGCAACATTTTCTTTAAGTGTTACTTGAGTAGTAGCTTTACCATTTTTAAGTGTGTTACCTTTAGTATCTACTACATTCTTAGCTTCAAGTACATAAGGACCATTAGCAGTGATAGAACCTTCTGGTAAAGTGAATCTTACTTTTTTAGTACCATCTACAAACTGAAGTTGAGTTCCAGCTGGAAGCTCTTTTCCTCCAAGTGTGTAGTTAGCAGCTGTTGTTGCTGTTGCCGTCACATCTGCAGCATATTCAACAGTAAATACATTGTTATCTGTTACGACAACAGGTGTAGTTCCAAATACTAATGAATCTGTAGTAGTTTCAGGTGTAGCTTCGAAAGATCCAGTTGTAACATTAAATGTAATCGTATCTGCAGTAACGTTTTTAGATAAATCTTTAACCGCTCCAGCAGATAATTCAAATGTATATGTTGAATTGCTATCTAAATCAATGTCAACTTTCACTGTGTTTTTCTCAGCACCCTCAATTTTGCCGTTACCATCTACGTCGAAACCAGCATCAGCTTTTACCGCTGTTACTTTTCCAGCAGTGTAAGCAATACCATTTTGAGTTTTAAGCGTTAAATTTCCATCTACTTTTACAGGTTCACTAAAAGTAAGGTATAAAGCATCTACGTCTGTAGTAGAATTCACATCATCAGCTACTAACATTTTAGTTGAAGCAGATACAAGTGTAGCAGGAGTTGTATCTTTAGATAGAATTGCATTGAACACAAATTCATCTCCAGCATTACCAGCTAAATCTTTATGTCCTTCTACTTTAATGTTTGTATTAATAAATGTCGCTGTACCTAATGCAGTTTTTGCATCGATAGTGAATACAGTATTATCAGCAGCATCTTTAATATTTTTATCTGTTAAGACGAAAGGAGTTGATCCAACAGTTACTTTTGCATACCCTTCAGTTCCATCAAGATTTTGTTTCATTAATTCTTCTGAGAAATCAAACGTGATTTCTGTACCGTTCACTGCTGTAGAAACAGTTGGTTTTGAACTATCAACGTCTGCCTTAGCAACTGTGAAGTTAACAGCAATAGGGTTAGCGATATTGTTAGCAAAGTCAGTAGCGCCAACAATGTCCACTTTATAAGTCTGTTCAGCAGTTAAGCCTTTGATTGTTAATGTTTTACCAGATAATTCATATTGATTATCAGAAAGTTCAGTACCGTTCAAGCTTACTGTTCCTGCGCTTTGTACAGGCTCATCGAAAGTGATCTTTGCTTCAGTACCTTTTGCTTCAACAGAATTAACGCTAACAGGAGTTGTGTCTGCAAATGTGATCAATTTGTTAAACTCTTCAGTTAGAACTTTAGCATCTGCTTTCGTTTTGATTGGTTTTACAGTCACTTTGCCATTAGTTAATTTTAACTCTTTATCAGTTGTTAAAGTAACAGTCATGCCGTCTTCAGATGCTTCCGCTTTTGTGATAGCTACACCATCAATAGCATATTTCGCTGTCATTTCAGCATCTTTTGCATCAACAGCTGTGTTGAACTTCACTTCAAGTTCCTTCGCATTAAGTCCTTTTACAGAATCTACAGCTGGTGTTACCTCTTTAGCTGTTGCATCAATTGTACGTTTTACCATAGTAGCGAATTCTTCACGGCTGATTTTATCTTGTGGTGCTAATAAAGAACCTTTACCGTTGATTACGCCGTTTTCTACAGCTGTTTCTAAGTAAGATACAGCCCATTTAGAGGCTTTAGAAGCATCTGAGAATTTGCTAAGATCTGCTTTACCTGTTAATTGGTAACCTTGCACGATAACTTTAGCAGCTTGTTCTCTTGTTAACTGAGCTTTAGGTTCAAATTTACCATTGCCCATACCATCAAATAATTCGGGTGAAGTTGCAAGCACTGCATTATAGAACCAGTCATTTTCATTTACATCAGAAAAATCTTCTGTTCCTGTAGCTTTTAAATCTAATGCTTTTGATAAAATTTCAGCAGCTTCTGCACGAGTAAGTGTACCAGCTGGGTTGAAGTTTCCTTTTTCATCGCCTTGGATGAAACCTTTGTCAGTCAAAAACTGTACAGCTTCTTTTGCCCAAGATGAAATGCTATTTGCATCTTTAAATTCAGCAGCTGATGCTACTGGTACGATTGCTGATGCTACTAGAGCTGCTGTAGCTGTAGTTGCGAAAAATTTACGACCTTTGTTTTGCTTTGCCATTATTTTATTCCTCCAGAACTTTAATAAAATTATATTTATTCTGTGAAAACAATATTATCGCTCTATTAATTTTCTAAAATATGTATAATAAGTTTTCACAAATAATAAATTTACTACAAAAAATTATATGTAAAGCATATTCCAAATCCATGATGATTAAATTTCCCAATCAAAATTTGCCTCACCAAACAATAATATTACTATGATTCCAAAAAATAAATGCTAAAAATAAGGTAATATTAATATAGAATTGGGCAACTAGGGAATTTATACCTTATTCACTAGTGTGGCAGATACATTTTATTAAAATAATGGAATTTATACATCCACGCAAAAAAGCAGTGCTGTAAAACGATAATAAAGTTGTTGAATTTTGTTATGTAAATATAAGAGCCACACTACAATCTAGTGTAGTATGGCTCGTTAAAGTTGTTGAATTTCTATACATTTAAAGGTGTTTGTACTTAAAAATCATTAATAAAGATGTTTGATTCTTATTGAACTAAAGCACTTGTTAGTTAAATAACTGATGGATTGAAAGGAAAATTATTAGTATTGCCATCACTATTATCAAATATGGAAAAATGGATTTCTTGTCTTTTCTTATATTTCGTGCAGGTACAAGTAAATGTATAGCTATTAATATGAATCCGATTTCCGTTAAATTATCGTAAGAAAACCCGAGGATTACTGTGGATTTAGAATAAAGGTCGACCGTTTCAAATAGAGTTTGTAGTTTGCAGAAAAGTTGGAACATTTTAAGTTCCACCTATTATTTATGGATTTTTGATATTTGAGGATTTTTTCTTATTACATATAATAGATTAACCTTCATCAATATTGGCTACCTTTTATGAGTAGCCCTTTTTGTACCTTTCATCAATTGTGGTAATTAAAAGGAAATTACATGCACTTTTCTAATTATTTATATAAAGTTAAGTATTATAAAGAGGTAAATAACACTAATTGGTATCAAAAATAAATTCTTATAGCCAAGTATAATTGCTAATCGAATAGTTTTTGCAGAGTGTTGTTGAATATGAACTCTTTCAATAATTCTCTGTATCAAAAACTTATTAAAGACAGAGAATATTACAATATTATAAAGACCAAATATAACAATAAAACCAATAAGATCCCAAATTATTTTTGGAGATGTTACTTCTGACAGTCCATTGCTGATATTTTGAAATAAACTTGTTGTATTCAGTGAAACCCCTGAGCCTATAACAATAAACAACAGATATTGCAAAACTCTTAAAAGTTCCACTAAAATTTCCAAGATAATATATGTTGGTTTATTGAACTTATTCTTAAAAAGTACTTGTGACACCCTTCCTATAGACGTTACGATTGAAAGAGCTATAAAGATAAAACTTGAAAAAAAGAAATCGAAAGCAGAAATAAATTTATAAATACTATCAATAATGAACATGAGTGAATAACCTCCAACTTTGATATAATTTTTATAAGATAACTCAATAAAACGGTATCTCTAAAATAAAGTATCTCTAAATTAGAGATATATTTAATAATATAATTGGAGGATAATTATATGTCAATGGAAAATAAAACAAACTCAAATCATAATCAAACAGAAAATAATATACTTGGACAAGAATTTAGTTCTGCCTTAATTATGTTTCATCAGGAAGTTGCAAATAAATTGGATTTAAATATAACGGATTATAAGGTGTTGGGAATTATTCCGAACGGAGGGATAACTGCAGGAGAGATTGCTATTCATACGGGATTATCAACTGGAATGGTGACAACAGTTGTTGATCGTCTTGAAAAGAAAAACTATGTATATAGAGATAAACATCCTAGTGACCGACGAAAAGTAATAATTAAAAATAATATAGAAAAAACATATACTGAATTGGCTCCAATTTTTCAATCATTTGGAGTGGAAATGAGGAAAATTTATTCAAGTTATAATGATCATGAAATCAAAACTATTATGAGTTTCTTAAATAAAAGCATTGAAGTATTTAAAAAGGAAACCGCAAAACTAAAAAATAATTAATTTATTTTTGATCAGTTTGATTCTTGAAATTGAGAAGATTGTTTCACCAAAAATACCAAAATGAAACATTTCATTAGTAGTAATGCGGTGATAGCAATAACAAATTTGTATCTTATCTAACTTATTAAAAGTTTTTTTCATCTTTTCCCCTTTTCACTTTCATTCAGAATAAATTTTACCACAAGAAACAAGTACTTCTTGAACTTACCTGCACCGTTAGTGGAAGAAGGATTTTTAAACAACTATATTATTTTTAAAGTGACTTTATTGTAAATTAAACAACTTTATTACCTCTGCACAAGTGCCCCATTTTTCTGGGCACTGCTTTTTTAAGGGAGCAATCAAATGACCGTGTCTCTGCTTTATATTTTATTAAGTAGACTAGACCTAGCTAGCCAATACGGGACGGGGTACTTATATTTAAGAATCCCTTATTCTTCACAAAAAGATATCTCAATACCACGTCCTTCTTTAATCCACTTTTCTACTTCAGATGTCTTGCTCTCTTAGACATAAAAATGCCCCTTTAGATAACTATAGTCTAAAGGGGCAAAACGATACATCTTTTTTCTTAGTGAAATAAATCAATATTTAAGAATGTTGATCTATTTCACTTCCAGCCTTTTTCAAAGCTCTTTGAAGTTGATAAATTTTCATCATACTAATTAATCCAACTAATAGGGCACCCAATAGGACTGACCCAATAATAACGAGGATCAATGGCCACTCAGCTTTTCCAAATAAATAATTAACCGTTACCTTGTCAACATTTATAACTGAAAATACCGCGATAATTAAGACCACAATTATTGCAAATATTAAGTTCCATTGCTTTTTCATATGCCACCTCATTCATTGTTATCTAACTATTCTACATTCACTATTATAGAATCAGGATTAGCTTAGGACAATCACTATTTCGCGGCAAGGGTATAACCTTAACAACTCTATCTTAATACCATGAAACATCCAAAACAAAAAACATCCGCTCGCTTCTTTTATTACAAGCGAACGGATGCGAATTGCACGAATATTTAAAAAATCACTTTAAATGACTTTATTATATGCTAACAAGAAGAAGTCTGTAGCTGCATAAAATTATTCCACAGTCACTGATTTAGCCAAGTTACGTGGTTTATCTACATCACATCGGCGGTGTAGCGCTGCGTAGTAGCTAATTAACTGTAATGGCACTACAGATACAAGTGGTGTTAGTAATTCATGAACTTGAGGAATTACTAAACGGTCACCGTCTTCATCTACGCCAGCCATGGCAATAATGCATGGATATGCTCCACGTGCAGCTACCTCTTTGACATTACCACGGATATTTAATGATACTGCTTCTTGTGTGACAAGGGCAAACACTGGTGTACCTTCTTCGATTAAGGCAATTGTTCCGTGTTTCAGCTCGCCACCTGCGAAGCCTTCTGCTTGGATGTAAGAGATTTCTTTTAGCTTCAAGGCACCCTCAAGGCTTACATAGAAGTCGATGTTACGACCGATGAAGAATGCGTTGCGTGCTATTTTTAAGTAGTCCTCTGCGATATCCTCTAATACATCTTTTGAATCGATAATTGTTTGGATACCATTTGCTGCAATCGCAAGTTCTTGTTTTAAATCGAATTCTAAGCCTTTGCCATTAGCCTTCGCCGTTACATATGCTGTTACAGCAAGTACAGCTACTTGCGCTACATATGCTTTTGTTGAAGCTACTGCAATTTCTGGGCCTGCATGTAATAAAAGCGTATGATCCGCTTCACGTGATAGTGTAGAGCCAGGTACGTTTGTAATTGTTAATGTTGGATAACCAAGCTCTTTAATTTTCACAAGTACTTGACGGCTATCTGCTGTTTCACCTGATTGTGTAATAAAGATAAACAATGGTTTTTCTGAAAGTAATGGCATATTGTAGCCGAATTCACTTGAAATATGAACTTCTACTGGGATACCGGCCATTTTTTCGAAATATTGCTTACCAATTAGACCTGCATGATAGCTTGTGCCGGCTGCAATAATATATAAACGGTCTGCTGCTTGTAATGCTTCTAAAACATCAGCGTCAATTGTTAATTCACCATTCTCGCCTTCATATGCTTGAATGATTTTACGAATAACCGTTGGCTGCTCATCCATTTCTTTTAACATATAGTGAGGGTACGTACCTTTTTCAATATCGCTCATATCAAGCTCTGCAGTATATGGTGCACGCTCAACTATGGAACCGTCTAATTTTGTAATTTCAACGCTAGCTTTGTGTACGATTACGACCTCTTTATCGTGTAGCTCCACATATTGATCTGTTACCTGTAGCATCGCCATCGCATCTGAAGCTACAACATTGAAGCCTTCGCCAACACCTACTAAAAGTGGAGATTTGTTTTTCGCAACGAAAATTGTATCAGCCGTTTCTGCATCTAAAAGAGCTAATGCGTATGAGCCGTGTAATAAAGATAGAGTCTTACGGAACGCCTCAGCTGTGCTTAAACCTTCTTTCACAAATAACTCTACTAATTGCACGATGACCTCTGTGTCTGTATCAGATTTCATCGGAATACCTTTTAAATATGTTTTTTGTAATAAATGATAGTTTTCAATAACTCCGTTGTGTACTAGCGTAAAACGTCCTGTTGCACTTTGGTGAGGGTGTGCATTTAAACGGTTGGGCACACCGTGAGTTGCCCAACGTGTATGACCAATACCCGCTTTTGCAGCAACGTCCTCGTCCACTGCATCACGTAAATCGGCAATACGACCCTTTTCTTTGAAGACTGTTACACCATCTTCGTTACGTACTGCAATACCTGCTGAATCATAACCACGGTACTCTAGTTTCTCTAAACCTTTTAATAAGATTTCCTTTGCATCTGATTCACCAATATATCCTACAATTCCACACATAATTTCTTGTCCTCCGATATCGTCAATTTGACGCAATGACAAACTAGACCTCAACCTATCGAATTTTTTTATGAATGTAAAAGCTATACTTATTTATCAATTATGCCTCGGCATAATTGCGTCCGGAATCGGCTTTGTGCTTAGGCCTGCACGAGGGCCGACACGATATCGGTCATTTCGATAATGCCACAGGACGTGGCGTTTTTACCGATGCAGGTCAGTTAGCTGTTATCGCATGGATGCGATGATTTTAGGCTAACATCCTTAAGAACTCCATTCCGATTTCCGTGACATCCGCCGGAGGCTTAACTTCTTTTTGCAGGTGTTTGGATACCTGCTGAAAGAAGGTAAATAAAATAAACGTAACTAATACATACACATTCTTAACACTCATTCAGCCATCTGAACAGTAACCATTCGATACGTGAGGTTTCTCTATTTATCTATTGCTTTAACTATACCTTCTCCATTTTCTGTACATTCAATCACTCAAATGCTTTCAAAATGAAAAGTGACAATCGGGTATGTCGATTGGGAGGCATCCGCCGAATTTTCGATAAACCTCCACCTCGTCTGCTGAAGATAGTTTCGTCCAATTTCTTCAGCTCAGGCGCTATAATTGTTTTCCGATTTTGCGCTTTCTTCCCTCCTTATGCGCTCTCGTTAAATGATAAGGTCGGACCTCATATTCAACTTCTCCATCATACTCAATCATATGCTGTACGTCAAATTTCCGTTATAAAAAACACCTATTTCTCCTACTTTTTAGTGACAAAATGTAGACAAACAATCTGCTATAAAGCATTATCTTGAAATTCCTATTAAATATATGATGTTTTTTTCCATAGGTCAGCAACCACTATTCTCTGCTATAAATTTGTGTTGAACTAAGTCAAAGAAAATATACCTCGGAACGAAACCCCCTTTTTTAATCGCTTGACAAAATCACTACTTAGCAATACTATATACAGTACTTAGCAACACTTAGTACAAGGTAAGCTTAGCCTAGGGGTGAGATCGTGGATAATCTGAGTGAAATGCTCAAAGGAGTTTTAGAAGGTATTGTATTAGAAATCATCAGCCGTGGTGAAATCTACGGTTATGAGATTGTCAAATATCTCACGCAAATGGGGTTCGAGGGCATAGCTGAAGGAACTGTTTATGCGTTACTTATGCGTTTGGAAAGAAATCATCTTGTCAATATTGTCAAAAAGCCATCTGAAATGGGTCCACCAAGGAAATTTTATACGCTTAATGAACAAGGGCAAGAAAAATTGACGTCCTTCTGGGCTAAATGGGATTTTTTAAGTAGCCGTATTGAAATTTTAAGAAATAATGGAGGGAACAAACATGAGCTTTAGTCGTGAAATTCAGGAGAGAATTAATCGTTTCGCGAAGGAACAATCTCAGAATTATTTGCAAGACGCTGAAATGACCTATATGGAAAAGCTGCGCAAAAAAAGTGGGCAAACTAAACGTAAAATCGACAAGCAACTGTCCAAGTTTAAAGGACGTTCCGATCAAGGTCGAGAAGCACAAGACGACATGATACTATATATGAGCGATTATATGAATGATTTAATGTCACAAGGTTTAATGGAGCAAGAAGCCTTTCATAAGGCCAGCGAGGAATTGAAATTTGCCAGTAACTCTGAGCAATCTGAAGATTTAAATGAACGTTTCCAGCAGTATTACGAAGATCGTGACCCTGCAGATTATGAAGCAATCGGGTTGTTTTATGGTGGTTTTCTATTTTTAGGATTGGGTATCGGCGGTTTAATCGGTTTTCTAACTGGCGGTGGCTATGAAGCTTTTTTGGACAGGGGCTGGATTAATACTGCAATCGGCGCTGGCGTTGGCATTATTATTGGCATCGGACTTGGGCAAATTACCAATGCTATTATCGCGTTGAAAAAGAAGTAGGGCTGTCCTAATTGAATAACATGAAAGGCACAGGCATATTCACCTGTGCCTTTTAAACTTAGCCTTCTTCACTCGCTAATAATCTCACAATTTCTCGATTAAATGCTGGTAGATCTTCCGGTGTGCGGCTTGTTACTAATTGTTTTTGGCAAACAAACACTTCCTCGTCATGGAATATCGCACCTGCATTTTCTAAGTCTACTCGAATTGATTTGTAGCCAGTTGCGTCACGACCATTTAATGTTTTTGCTGTAATGAGTAATTGAGGTCCATGACAAATAGCAAAGGTTGGCTTCATATCGTCCATAAACTCCTTTACAAATGCCACAACGCGATCATCTACACGTAATATATCAGGAGAAAACCCACCTGGGATGAACAATGCATCGAATTCAGAAGCCGTTACCTCATCGATGCCTTTATCTATTTTTACTTTCTCCCCGTGCTTACCCTCTACCTCAATGCCCGCTGTCGTATCAATCGTTATTAGTTCATGACCTGCCGCTTCTAACGCTCCTTTAGGACTCGTAAATTCGGCGTCCTCGAACATATCAGTAATCACCGTAGCAATTTTAGCCATTGCCATACAACACTCCTTATAATTGTGACTCTGTACTACTGTTCCCATTCTCTTTGAAAACATTCATTTCGTTGGCGAGCTCTCAATATGTGAAACACAGAATCGTTCTATCCATCACTTCGATGGTTCTATCCACAACTTTTACTTTTCTATAAGTTACTTTTTTGTGCCAAATAAAAAAACCCGACCTCCTTTGAAAGGAAATCGAGTTGTTGATAAATTTCGCCTTGGCGTAATTTCGTCTGGGTTTTGAATTGTGCCTGCACAATTCATTCCTTTCAAAATCCGTGACATCCGCCGGAGGCTTTATCTTCATTCAGTGGGTGTTTATCACCTACTGAATGAAGATAAACTATTTATTCCGTTAAGCCCATCTCAGTACGGACAACATCTGCTATACGCTCTACATAATGCTCGCAGTCTGCTTCTGTCGCAGCTTCCACCATTACTCGTACAAGTGGCTCAGTACCAGAAGGACGCACTAACACGCGACCGTTACCAGCCATATCTGCTTCTACCTCAGCGATCACTGCAGCAACTTTTGCATTTTCCGTCACAGCATGCTTGTCTGTTACACGTACGTTGACTAAACGCTGTGGGAAAATTTTCATTTCAGAAGCAAGCTCTGACAGTTTTTTACCTGTAGATTTCATAATGTTAACAAGCTGAATACCCGTTAATAAGCCATCACCAGTTGTATTATAGTCTAGGAAAACAATATGGCCAGATTGCTCGCCGCCTAAATTATAATCATTGGCACGCATTTCTTCTACGACATAACGATCACCTACAGCTGTTTGTACACTGTGTATATCGTTATCTTCAACAGCTTTGTAGAAGCCCATGTTACTCATTACCGTCGACACGATTGTTTGCTTTTTCAAGCGACCAACTGTATTTAAATGCTTCCCAATGATGAACATAATTTGATCACCATCAACAATTTTACCGTTTTCATCTACTGCGATTAAACGGTCCCCATCGCCATCGAACGCTAGACCAACGTCAGCACCTTTTTCTGTGACAAATTTAGCTAACCCCTCTGGATGTGTTGAACCGACACCTTCATTAATATTTAAGCCTGTTGGTGAGGCACCCATTGTTGAGATATCCGCTTCTAAATCTGCAAATAGGTGTGTAGCTAGTGAAGACGTAGCGCCATGTGCACAATCTAATGCTACATGGATGCCCTCAAATTCTTCAGCCACTGTTTGCTTTAAATATTGAATATATTTTTGTCCACCCTCGAAGTAGTCACTTACTGAACCTAAATCTGCCCCGATTGGACGTGGCAATGTATCTTCTTGTGCATCTAATATTGCTTCGATTTCGGCCTCTTGTGCATCTGTTAGTTTAAAGCCATCAGGACCGAAAAATTTGATACCATTATCAGCAACTGGGTTATGTGAAGCTGAAATCATAACGCCTGCATTTGCGCTCATAATTCGAGTAAGGTAAGCCACACCTGGTGTTGAAATAACACCAAGACGCATTACCTCTACGCCGATTGATAAAAGACCAGCTACAAGTGCACCTTCAAGCATTTCACCTGAAATACGTGTGTCACGACCGATTAAAACCTTTGGACGGTCCGTTGCATCCTTCGTTAAAACGTAGCCACCTACGCGGCCAAGCTTAAATGCAAACTCCGGTGTTAATTCACTATTCGCGACGCCACGGACGCCATCTGTTCCAAAATATTTACCCATTTTGATTATTCTCTCCTTCAATGCAAGACGGTGGTCACGCTTGTCTACACTGACAACTAGACCACTCGTCTGCTTACTTTTGGAAAAGTCTATTTTCGTTCATTTTCTGGTAACTATTCATTTTGCCCCTATGCCCATTTATTTGGACTTGTAAATTAGCACAGATAAATTTAGCATAAGGTATTTTGATTTAGCCTGAGCAACTTTTTTCGTTAATGTTTCAAAACCGAAAATGACACCCTTACCGATAGAGAACGAAATCTCTACTGAATCAAAATAAAATTATAGTCAGTTATTGTTTAAGAATCAACATCTTCTGTTTTTTCTGTTGGTGGCGTGTTGTCCTCAGAAGGAGTGACTGATTCCTCCTTAGTAGGCGGAGGTTCAGGTGCAGGTGCAGGTACGGGTGAAGGTGCAGGTGTGGTAGTTGTTGGTGTCGTTGTTGGTGTTTTCTCCTGCTCTACCTTCGTAATGTCTGCTTTCACTTTAATCCTTGATTCAGATATTTTTGTCACACCTTCTGGTAATTTTACATCAAATTCATAAGTTGTTGATTCTGTAATTTTTGATAAGTCCACCTCTAATGGTATTGCAGTTAAACCATCTAGGATAGATTTCCTACCGTATACCCTCACCATTGTAGTGCTAACTGTTAACTGGTTAACGGTTATATCATTTGCCACTTTTCCTACTTCCTTAAGCACTACAGGCAACTCTCTGCTGTATGCTCCAATATCTACTTGTACCTTCACAGTTTTCGGTTCAATCGTAACATCTAATTTATTTAAATCACGATCTAATACTTTAACTTCCGCTATCTGTGAGAACGGTTCTTTCAAGCCTTGTTCACCTGTTACAGTGGCTTTTACATAGCTAATGCTATCAATGGCACTTTTGGCACCTGTAACATACACCGTAGCTGGATTAGCAGTCATGCCATTTAAAATATATCCTTCTTCGATTAAACGATTACTCATCTCAGGGTCAACACGAAACTCCTGTGTGACCTTTTCCTCAATGTTTACCTTAATAGTCTTAGGGTCTAATGTAACTTGCAACTTATCAGAAATATTTTGGTATTGTAGGTTAACATTATGCTCACCTATAAGTAATTTACTCAAATCCACAAATACAGAAAAATCCTTCGTTGTCTTTGTTTTTATAACAAGTGGCATTGGACCTTTTATCGTAACATCCACCGTCTTAGGTATACCTGTTACAATGAGGTTCTTATCATCATAAAAAACATCTACAGGTACATCTCGAATTACCTCTGTTTGCTCACTCGTTATTGTTTTATTTTTAGGAGATAATTCGGTATGAACGGAGAAAAATAACAAAAAGGCTAGAAATAGTGCGACGATTCGTAACACCCAAGGGCTATCCATCATTTTATCCATTCTTTTTCCCCCTCCAAGTTAACTTAGAGGCTGCATTTGACTCCTGTGCTAATCCGAACCACATTTTACGCAACAGCCCTTCGAATTCCTCTAGAGAAAGATTTCGATGTAGATTACCATTCATTGTAAGACTAATGGCACCGGTTTCTTCTGATACGACAATAGTAATGGCATCTGTCACTTCACTTAAGCCGAGTGCAGCTCGGTGGCGTGTCCCAAGTTCTTTAGAGATAAACGGACTCTCAGAAAGCGGTAAATAACAAGCCGCTGCCGATATTTTATCTTTCTGCATTATCACTGCTCCATCATGAAGCGGTGTATTAGGTATAAAAATGTTAATCAGTAACTCCGATGAAATCTCAGCATTTAGTCCTATGCCCGTTTCGATATATTCATTTAGACCAGTTTCTTTTTCAATAGAAATTAACGCCCCTATACGACGCTTGGCCATATAACTAACAGATTTCTTCATCGCTTCAATAAGCCTCGTTTGTTCTTCTTCAACTTGACTAATTGAACGTTGGAATAGCTTGCCTCTACCAATTTGTTCAAGGCCACGTCTTATTTCAGGTTGGAAAATGATAATAATCGCCAAGAAACCAAACTCGATAACTTGTTGTAACATCCACCCTAACGTTTCTAACCCAAAGAAGTCTGTAGCAAGGCGCGCAATAATAATTACGAAAATCCCTTTTAATAATTGGACAGCCTTCGTACCTTTAATGAGGGTTAAAATTTTATAAATAACGTACCATACGAGCAGTACATCTAATAAGTTAATAACAATATTCACAGGTGTTAAATTAGTGAAATGTTCGATAATTTGCACGTGGCATCCCCCACTTTTCATTGCGAATCCATACACATTTAAGTATAGCACATTCTTAACAAATGTAACTTTTTTCAAATAAAAAGTCTACTCAAAAGAGTAGACCTTTCAGCCTCTCACGTGCACTATCTATTAGGACGTATAGAGTGTTATTTAGTTGCTTGGTTCTCCTCGAATGTTACAGCAGACTTTACTGAATTTTTAATCGTATACCAAAGCCATTCAAATACTTCGTCAATTTCTTCTATTTTTCCTGAAACAACTGCCGAAGATGCCATATACTGTCCGTTAATAACGGTAATATTGCCATCCACTTCACCCTCAACAATTAAATCACCATTTTTAACAACAATGTCGCCTTTTACAACTTCTCCCTTCGGTACAATAACCGTTTGACCGTCAACAACAAGGTTTGGCTGTTTAGTCACAGAGAATTGTTGGTCATCCATGAAACTACCTAGTAAAGTTGCACTCATGAATAAACAAAAAACTGCCGCTGCCACAAAGAATGGATGCCGGCGAATCCATTTTTGCATGCCTACACGACTTTTGGGTTTCGGTAAACGAGCCATGACGGCTTCTTCAAAATGCGGAGGTGCTGTAATATGGGAAGCACTCTTCACAAAGGCGATTGTTTCACTTAATTCCTGCATCAATTGTTTACAATCACTGCATGTATGCAAATGGCGTTTTAACTCTTGCTCATGCTCACGACTAATGTCACCATCTAAATAATCATGGATATAGTCTATAATATGCTCTGGACAAGTATTCATGACGCTTCCCCTCCTACAGATTGTTTAATTGCTTACGTAATGCTTCACGTCCGCGGTGAATCCTCGTTTTCACCGTTCCAAGAGGCATATCTAAAATCTCGCTAATTTCCTGTAATGATAATTCTTCAATGTATTTCAATACTATAACTGAACGGTATTTATCCGGCAAACGTCCAATCTCATATTGAATACGATCTTGCAGTTCCATTTGCTCTATCTGTTCTTCTGGTAGCTGGTCATCCGCTGCGATTTGCGAATACATATCAAGTCCTTCTGTACCAGCTACTTCCGCATCTAAATAATAGTCCGGCTTTTTCTTCCGGATTCGGTCTATGCAAAGGTTTGTCGCTATGCGATAAAGCCACGTCGAAAATTTTCTTTTTTGATCAAAAGTATGCAAGTTCATATAGGCACGAACAAACGCTTCTTGTGTAATATCCTCAGATTCTTGCTTGTTCCCTAACATCCTAAAGCATACTTGGTACAGTTTGTGCTGATAGAGACTCACAATATCTGCAAATGCGTTTTGATCACCTTTAAGCACTTGTTTTATTCTCTTGTTTACTAACGCATCCATTGTGTTGATTTCTCCACCTTTACAACTGTCTTATACTATACGACCCATCGATAAGAAAAGTTTCATTTTGTTATTAATTATAGCAAAAGATTTTTATACATTGTGGCAATAGGCAATTTTTTGTCAAATATCTTTAAACTAGAGTGATGAGCCTTATACTAGGGTCTCACCAAATAAGGAACCCATCAATGCTACAGCAACATCAGCTGTTCTATTCTTTTCATCTAAAATTGGGTTAACCTCAACAAATTCAGCAGATGTGAGCATACCTGATTCCTGAAGCATCTCCATCGCCAAATGGCTTTCTCGATACGTAATCCCACCAGGTACAGGTGTCCCAACCCCTGGAGTATAAAGTGGATCTAATCCATCTAAATCAAGTGATAAATGCAAACCATCTATATCGCGCGCTCTTAAATAGGCAAGAGCATCTTCCATTACACGCGTCATCCCAAGACGATCTACCTCGTGCATTGTATACACCTTGATTCCTTGCTGACCAATTAATTCACGTTCACCTGGATCTACGGAACGTGCTCCAATAATAATGACGTTTTCAGGTTTAATTTTCGGTACATTATTACGAATTTTCACTAAGCGTTCATGACCAAGGCCAATGCTAACTGCTAACGGCATACCATGTATATTACCAGAAGGTGTCGTTTCAGGTGTGTTAAGGTCAGCATGTGCATCGAACCAAATAACACCTAAATTTTTATATTGCTCACTAAGTCCTGCAAGTGTACCAATAGCAATACTATGGTCGCCACCGAGTACAAGTGGAAATGACTTTTGTTCCACTGACTTATTTACACTATTCGCCAAAGATGTACTTACATCGATAACTTCCTCTAAATTCAGAAGTTGTTTATCAACAATAATACCCTCTTGTTTTTGACTAACACGTATATCCCCTTGATCATGTACTACATGCCCAATTGCCTCTAAGCGTTCTACAACACCTGCGTAACGGATGGCACTCGGTCCCATATCTACCCCTCTACGAGTTTGCCCATAATCTGTTGGTACCCCAATAATAGAAATATTTAGTTTATTCATTTTTTCATACCCCCTTGTACTTGTAAGTCTATTGTAAAGCCTGTATCCTACCTGGCTCAACCTCACAATTTTATGAATATTTATACAATTAAGAAGAGCATAAAAAAATCTCCTGCTGTTTTCAGCAAGAGATTAGTATCTGTAGTTAATGTTACACTTTTTATTCAATAAAAGTGAGCCATGAAGGACTCGAACCTTCGACCCTCTGATTAAAAGTCAGATGCTCTACCAACTGAGCTAATGGCTCAAAAAATATAAAAATGGCTGGGGTACTAGGATTCGAACCTAGGCATGACGGAATCAAAATCCGTTGCCTTACCGCTTGGCTATACCCCAATCATATATAAAAAAACTGGTGGAGGGGGACGGATTCGAACCGCCGAACCCTAAGGAGCGGATTTACAGTCCGCCGCGTTTAGCCACTTCGCTACCCCTCCGAAATAACACATTATGGTGGAGGATGACGGGCTCGAACCGCCGACCCTCTGCTTGTAAGGCAGATGCTCTCCCAGCTGAGCTAATCCTCCATAGAAACAGGTGTTTATTTCTTCACAGTTAATTTTTTTTTAAACCTTCGCATTACTACAAAGTTTTATAAATGGTGACCCCTACGGGATTCGAACCCGTGTTACCGCCGTGAAAGGGCGGTGTCTTAACCACTTGACCAAGGGGCCATTTTTCAAATGTCTCGAACAAGACAAGAATTATGATAACATTATTTACTGATCGATGCAATACTTTTTTTATACTTTTTTTATATGTATAACATCACCATTATAAATGGGCAAAAAAATGGCTCCGAAGGCAGGACTCGAACCTGCGACAACCTGATTAACAGTCAGGTGCTACTACCAACTGAGCTACTTCGGAACAATACTATTCAATTCGGTTTTTAAAACCTCTATAAGTACATTTATTATTATAGCAAGCATTATAAATTATGCAATACTTTTGTGAAAATTTTTATATTTTTTGTCGAAGTATACCTTTACATCCACCTGAACCCTAATAGTTCTCTATTAAATCTAATATTTCTATTTTATGTATAGAATATTCTTGCTGTATATTATTGTAATTGTTAAAATGGAGATAGTTTTATGAATTTTCTATTAAATTTGTTTGGGGAGGAATGTTCACATGGTAACAAACGATTTAATTGCACCAGAATTCTATAACATCACAGAGGAATTAGAGAAATTTTCCCAAGATAGTGATCGTCAAGCAATACGATGGCTAAATACTCAACAGGAACGCCGAACAATTTCCTATGTTGAACTTGTTCAAAAAATGAATCAATATGCGAATGTCTTAACGAAGAAGGGGCTTCAAAAAGGAGATCGCGTATTAGTTATTATTCCACGTCTGCCTGAGGCTTATTTTGTCTTTCTTGGCTGTCTAAAGGCTGGAATTGTTCCTATTTCATGCTCAGAAATGTTACGTGCAAGTGATTTAGAATATCGTATGGAGCACTCTTCCGCAAAGGCAGTAATTGCCTATGAAGTGTTCACTAGTGAAGTAGATCGTATTACTTCTTCAGTAGAGGCTTTAAATAATAAACTAGTCATAGGTACTGCTACAGGTGATTGGACGTCTTTAAATGAATTGGCTAGTACACAACCGGATACATTTAAAGCAGCGGCGACGAAAAGAGATGATATGGCATTTCTTTCTTATACATCAGGCACGACTGGTAAACCAAAAGGAGCTGTTCATTCGCACGGTTGGGGATATGCACATATTAGAACAGCTGCTTCTCAATGGCTTGGTGTACGTGAAGGTGATCTAGTGTGGGCTACAGCAGCTCCAGGGTGGCAAAAATGGATTTGGAGTCCATTTTTATCGACTATTATGCTAGGCGCAACTGCATTTGTATACCAAGGAGGATTTGATGGAAAAACATACCTTCAACTGCTTCAGGATGAAAAAGTCAATGTATTATGCTGTACTCCAACAGAATATCGAATTATGGCGAAGCTTGATAATTTAAAAGACTATAATCTATCTTCTCTACGTAGCGCTGTTTCTGCTGGTGAACCATTAAATCGACCAGTCATCGAAACATTTATGAACAACTTTGGTCTTAAAGTGCGCGATGGCTATGGCCAAACGGAAAATACTTTATTAATAGGCACACTTGAAAATTCTGAGTTACGTCCTGGTTCAATGGGTGTTCCTACCCCAGGCAATATTATCCGTATTATTGATCATGAGGGTAACGAGGCACCAATTGGAGAAGTTGGAGATATTGCTGTACATAAATCATCTCCTGCTCTATTTAAAGAGTACTATCGTGAGCCTGAACGTACACAAGCTGCCTTCCGTGGAGATTGGTATATTACTGGTGACCAGGCCAAATGCGATGCAGACGGATACTTCTGGTTTGAAGGTCGAGGAGATGACATCATTATTTCATCAGGCTATACGATTGGACCATTTGAGGTAGAGGATGCTTTAAATAAACATGAAGCTGTACAAGAATGTGCTGTAGTCGCAGCACCAGATGAAATTAGAGGACATATTGTTAAAGCCTTTGTCATCTTACGAGAAGGTTTCAGAGATCGTGATGAGGCCAAGTTAACAAAAGAGCTACAGGAGCACGTTAAAGCATTAACAGCACCTTATAAATATCCTCGTAGTATTGTCTTTATCGATGAACTACCAAAAACAACTTCTGGTAAGATTCGCCGGGTAGAGCTACGAACAGCAACTGTATAAAATATAGGAAGGAGACATTTCAACCAAGTGATTGGTGAAATGTCTCCTATATATATTGCTTTTATTTAACTTCTTTCAGCGGGCGTCAATTATGCCTCTGCATAAATGATTATTCTTTTGGATATAAAAAAAGCCACTACTGAGTTTATCAGCAGCGACTTTTTGCGCCTAGCGACGTCCTACTCTCACAGGGGGAAGCCCCCAACTACCATCGGCGCTAAAGAGCTTAACTTCCGTGTTCGGTATGGGAACGGGTGTGAC